>CAYJBO010000016.1:32613-40257 GCA_964368295.1 uncultured Bacteroides sp. | reverse complement strand
GAGGGGCAAGCAGGAAATTCAATGATAATATTAATTGCTGTTTTGGCAATTATATGCATTGGCAGCGGTGTGCTTATATATGTTAAAGCACGGAAAAACAAATAATAGTTTAGAGCTTACTTTTATTTAGTTTTATAAATGGTTAGGATTCTAAATGGTGAAACCTTTTCAGCAGCGTGACGCTGCACCCAAATTCGCCCTCTAGCTTATGCTAGAGGGTGTTTTTCATGCCCGAGTTTTAACGACTTTTATTTATAAAGCCCTGTCATGAAAGCAATCGATAGATGATATTGGTTGCTTTTTCGTTTATTTTAAGGCTTTGGCTAAGTAAATAACAGCACCAATAATATAAGAATGACTTTACAAACGTATCTACATCATCTATAATAACACTTAATTAATAAAGTGTTATAGGAGAATAATATGGGACAATACAAAGAGCTAAAAGGCATCAATCAAATTCTTTTTACAATCGGACATATCGGACCCGGTATGTTAAATCAATTTATTACCACATGGCTTTTATTGTATTTAACAAGCGGTGAGAATGTTCTTGTTCGCAGTAGTCTTGTTGGCATCAGCCTTTTGTCGGGGCGTGTTATTGATGCGATTTCTGATCCACTCGTAGCAAATCAAAGTGACCGCATGGCAAACCATCCATGGGGTAGAAGACTTCCGTTTATCGTCTTTGGAACACCACTGATGGTGATTTCTTTTATTTTATTGTGGTACACTGAATTCATCGGTTCACCGGTTGCGAGGTTTGTTTGGGTCCTAATTTTTGTCAACCTATTCTATTTTGCTTACACCGTTGTCGTCAACCCATATTTTGCACTACTGCCTGAGATATCAAAAGACAAAAAGCAACGACTTTTTATACAGGGATTTATTGCTTTTTTTGGCATACTTGGCATGGGTATTGCGATGGGAGCTTCTGGATTTCTTGTTGATGCGTTAGGATATGGCACAGCCGGAATTGTGATGAGCGTTATCTGCGTTGTTACGCTTGTAGGTCCTGTTTTAACTGTTAAGAAAAACCCTGATGCTGAATTATTAAAGAAGGATGTAACGTCCAGCGGAAATATATTCCTCTCACTAAAAAACGCACTTGAGAACAAAACTTTTCGCACCTACATCTTTGGCTTTTGTATATTTTATCTTGGTTTTCAGCTAGTGCAATATAATCTTGCGTTTATAACAACAGTTTTGCTCGGGTTGGATAAAAGCATGTCGAGTATTCTTTTTATAGCATCTGTTGTGGCAGCGGTACTATTAATTCCTCTTTATAATAAGCTGTTAAAAAAAATAAGCTGCTCATCTGCCTTAAAACTTGCCATATGTTCCTATGCAGCTATAGCCCTTTTAATTGCAGCAACGCCGCTGATTCTCGGTCTTGGTGCCGATGGAATGATTTACGGTTTTACCCTGATGGTTCTTCTTGGATTCCCTTATTCCGGTTTGATGGTAATTCCCAATGTTATTATTTCTGAAATAATAGACGAAGATGTAAAGGTAAATAACATCCACCGTGAAGCGCTTTTCTTTGGAGTTCAAGGGCTTATTAACAAGTTAATGGTCTCGCTATCAGCATTTATTGTCAGCTTGTTTCACGATTTATTTGGAAATAGCGCCAGCGAGCCGATTGGTGTTATTCTAATTGGTCCTATTGCAGCTGTTGTTGCAATTATAGGATTTGTATTTATTAATAAATTGAAAATCCAAAAGGATGAGGGACAATGATTGCATTGATATTATTAGTTGTTTCATTATTTTCACTTTCTCTAGCCTGTGTTTTGGTTTTTGTTTTGCACTGTGCCGTAAACGACAGAGCAATTTCGCACTATTCATGGGATGCCAAAAAGTGCAAAAAGTTGTTTGCTGTATTTGCACATCCTGATGACGAGGTTATGGTGTCGGGCACACTTGCAAAGGTAAAAAAACATGGCGGCGAAGTCCACCTCTTGTATTTCACACATGGCGAGGATGGGCCAACCGGTGATATTACAACTAAAGAGAATCTTGCGTTGACACGAAAAAAGGAGTTAGATGAAGTCGCATCTGTCATAAGGGCAAATTCAATCGAAGTGCTCCATTTTCCTGATAGACATCTTAACACTATCGATGTCGAGATACTGAAAGATGAGGCCCGACGGCGAATTGAGTTTCTAAAACCCGATACCGTTATCTGCTTCGACAAGCAAAATGGTCTTTACGGGCACGATGACCATATTGCCGCCGGAAAAAGCATTCAAAATTTGTTGGGAGAAGATAACCTCGGTGTCGAGGATTTGCTAATTATGACTCTCCCAAATAAGATGATATCGCTTGCAACAAAAATCAGCAGCACTTTCAGAGAGCGTTACGATGATAAAAATGGCTTGCCGCGAGCAAATCTTTCGGTTAAAATGAGCAGATATTCTGCAATAAAATATTCAGTTGTAAAATGTCACAAAACCCAATGGCAAGTGATGAATGATGTTCAGCCACTACACAATAAGCTGCCTCACTTTATTTATTATAGGATATTTTC
This sequence comes from uncultured Bacteroides sp., assembly GCA_964368295.1. GTDB lineage: Bacteria > Bacillota > Clostridia > Oscillospirales > Ruminococcaceae > Ruthenibacterium. Next base: position 37,727 of record CAYJBO010000016.1, on the reverse strand, counting down.
TCGTGAGTACTATAATCATACGCCTTTTAAAAAACAGCACGAAAGATAACGATGGTGTTTTTCATGCCCGAGTTTTAACTGTATCTATTTTGCAAATCAAGGCTTGCCATCGCGCGCTTTATTAAGCGGGCACTACTTTTTTGCGCACGCAATAATTAAAAGGCAGATAATGACTTTCGTGGTCATCATCTGCCTTTTATAATATAAAGACTTATTATTTTAGCTGTTAAGCGCTACTAAATTACGCCTTACGTGCACAATTATAAATAATAATTTATGCGTCTCTCCGGCCTCTTGCTTAGCACAATCATCAACAAATACATTGCTAAAGCGAAAAATTATTTCCTTGTTACCTTAGCGCCCTGTGCTGTGTCCTCTATCACAAAGCCCATTTGCAAAAGTTGTGCCCTTATCTCGTCTGCCCTTGCCCAGTTTTTCTCGCTCTTCGCCAGTGTGCGCTCTTCAACAAGCGCCTGCACGTCGCTTGGTATGCCCTCTTCTTTTTTGTTTTGCACAATGCCTAAAACGCCTGTCAGCTCATCGAACATTTCTGCCGCTTTTATTAAGTCTTCTTTTTTTGATTTCGCGCTATACGTGTTAATATCACGCACAAAATCAAATATTGCGGCCAGTGCATTAACAGTGTTAAGGTCATCGTCCATCGCAATATCAAATTTCTCTTTCACTGTGCTTATTTTGCCCAGTAGCTCACCGCTGGCCTGCTCTGTCTCTTGCGCTTTGTCTATCGCAAAATCAAGGTTTTCTCTGCATGTATAAAGCCTTTCAAGCGATGCTGTGCAAGCATCAAGCAAGTCTGCTGTGTAGTTTAGCGGCCCTCTGTAATGCCCAGTCAACAAAAAATATCTAAGCGCCTCATATCCATAATGCTCCGAAATATCTCTAACCGTAAAAAAGTTGTTTTTGCTCTTGCTCATTTTCCTATTGTCTATATTTAAAAAGCCGTTATGCATCCAATACTTTGCAAATTCACAGCCGTTTGCGCACTCGCTCTGCGCTATTTCATTCTCATGGTGTGGGAAGATTAAATCTTCTCCGCCGCAGTGCAAGTCTATTGTGTTACCCAAGTGCTTGCGCACCATAGCACTGCACTCAATATGCCAGCCCGGCCTGCCTTTTCCGTATGGGCTGTCCCAATATGGCTCGCCCTCTTTTGACGCCTTCCAAATAGCAAAATCGGCAGGGTCCTCTTTTAAGTCATTTGCCATGTTACTGCGCAGTTCCCTCTTGCCACTCTCAAGCTCATCAAGCACTAAATGGCTCAATTTGCCGTAGCTATCAAATTTTTTCGCCCTAAAGTAAACATCGGAGTTCTTTGCAACATATGCGTAGCCTTTATCTATAATATCGCTTATAATCGACAATATTTCGTCAATATGCTCTGTGGCTCTGGGGTACACATCGGCATGCTTTACTTTTAGCCCCTCTATGTCTTTTAAATACTCTGCTTCATATTTGCGTGCAAGCTCCTCCATTGTGGTGTTTTCTTCTTCGGCTTTTTTAATAAGCTTGTCGTCAACATCTGTAATATTAGACACAAAAACTACCTTGTTGCCCTTATACTCTAAATATCTGCGCAGAACATCAAAAATAACAACAGGCCTTGCGTTGCATATGTGGATTAAATTATATACTGTCGGGCCACAAACATAAATTTTATACAAATTTTCTGTCATCGGCACAAATTCTTCTTTTTTTCTTGTCAGTGTGTTGTAAATTTTCATAAAAGTCTTCTCCTAGATTATCAACGTAAATTAATCATATTTTGTGCGCCTAAAAGTATGCCGGCCCTTGCGGCATTAAAATTAATTGCGCCTTGCATATAAACTGTGTATGGCTCCCTCAACGGGCCATCCGCAGACAGCTCGATGCTGCTCCCCATTGTAAAAGCCCCTGCCGCCATGATAACCTTGTCATCGTATCCCGGCATGTCGTCGGGCTCCGGCGCTGCAAAACTGTCAATCGGGCTTCCACTTTGCACACCATGGCAAAGCGCTATCATTGCGCTCTCGCTCTGTGTATGCACGCTTGTAATTATGTCGTCTCGGTCATCGTTAAACTGTGGCTGTACGGCAAACCCAAGGCACTTAAACAGCGCCGATGCATATGCGCTGGCCTTTAAGGCCTCGCACGTTACGCCGGGCGCATAATAAAGGCCAAGGTAAAGCTGACGCAGCACATCCATTGTGCAGCCTATCTCTGCCCCGACACCGGGCGCTGTAAGCCTGTGTGCGCATTTTTCTACAAGCTCACTCTTTCCTGCTATATATCCGCCGGTTGGTGCTATGCCTCCGCCCGGATTTTTTATAAGGCTGCCTGCCATAATATCGGCGCCGCATTGCGTTGGCTCTTTGGTGTTAGTAAACTCCCCGTAACAGTTGTCCACCATAACAATTATACCGGGATTCACCCCTTTTGCCGCATCGCTAATGGCCTGTATGTCTTGCAGTGACATTGCCTTGCGCTTTGCATAGCCTCTACTGCGCTGAATATAACACATAGCCGCCGTTTTACACTTTTCTTTTATCGCATCAATGTCGGGCTCACAGTCGTCAATAAGCTGCACTTCATCATAGATTATGCCAAAATCGCTAAGGCTCCCTACGTCATCCGCGCCTTTGCCTATAACGCCGTGCAGTGTGTCGTACGGGCGCCCTGTAGCGCTTACAACGGTGTCACCCGGGCGCAGCATGCCAAAAAGCGCCACGGCAAGCGTATGTGTGCCGCTTGCAAAGTTATGTCTAAACAATGCCGCTTCACTGCCTGTCAGCGTCGCAAACACATCTTCAAGCTTGTCCCTACCCTCGTCTCCAATGCCGTAACCTGTTGTGCCCACCAAGTGGTTGCCGCCCACCCTACACTTTTTAAAAGTGGATAGCATTTTGAGCTGATTGTACTCTTTTATATTTTCAAATTTTCGAAATACATCTTTACACATCTCGAGCGCTTGCGTGTCCGCTTTTAATATTTCTTCTGTAAAGTTGTAAAATTCGCCTATCGACGAAGAATATTGTGCCATTTAACAAAAATCCCCTTTAAAAAATAATTATGCCACAGCTAAATTTCGTTTACTATGTCTTTAAAGTGTCTGCCCCTGTACTCAAAATTAATATATGTATCAAAAGAGGCACATGCCGGAGACAGCGAAATAATATCACCCTCGACAGCATTCTCACGCGCTTTTTTTACGGCATCCTCCATGCTTTGAGCATGCTCAATTTTTAGCTCACAATTTTTATAGCCCTCATCTTCTTTTATAGCCTGCTCAATTTTTTCTGCCGTTGCACCCATTAATATTATTGTTTTTACACGCTCAAACAAATGCGGCACAAGCGGTGCAAAGCTAATTTTTTTGTCGGAGCCGCCTGCAATTATTATTAGCTTTTGGTTAAAAGCACGCAGCCCTGCCACTACCCTTGTAGGGCTTGTGGCAATTGAATCGTTATAAAATTTAACGCCGTCAATCTCTCTTACAAACTCTATCCTGTGCTCTACCCCGCTAAACGAGCACACACCCTCGGCTATAGCTTCTACGTCTGCAACGCCCCATGTTGCCGCTATTGCCGCAAGTACATTTTCAACGTTGTGCAAGCCCGGCAGTATAATGTCGTCTTTGTGCGCAATTGGGTAGTTAAGCCCTTCATGAGCATAGGTTAGCGTGCCGTCCTGTGCTAAAAAAGCACCGTTTTCAATTTCGGTAAGCCTTGTAAACCAAGCAAGCTCGCCTTTTACATCGCTTTCCATCGCCTTTGTGGTCTCATTTTCGTAACCCAAAATTGCCCTGCCGTTTTTGTTTTGATAAATTAGTATATTGCGCTTTGCATCAATGTACTCTTGCATATCTTTATGATGATCTAAGTGATTTGGCGTAACGTTCGTCACAACGGCAATGTCGGGAGACGTCCTCATGCTTATCAGCTGAAAGCTAGACAGCTCAACAACGGCCCAATCGTCCTCGCACATATCTTGCGCCACGGGCAAAAGGGCACGCCCCAAATTGCCGCCAAGGTGTACTTTTTTACCGCTACACTCCAATATATGCGCTATTAAAGATGTAGTTGTTGTCTTGCCGTCACTGCCGGTAACTGCAAGTGTTTTACAAGGGCAAAGCTCAAAAAACAGCTCCATCTCGCTTGTAACATCGCTGCCGTTTGCAAGCGCATCTTGCAATTCCTTAGTATAATATTCAAAGCCCGGCGTGCGCATTATTATGTCTTGCCCTGCAAGGCCATCCAAGTAATTTTCACCCAACGAAAGCTTTACATTAAGCTCTTTAAGCGTGTCTGCAAAGTCTAAAAATTCGCTTATGCTGTTTTTTTTGTCACACACAGTAATATTAGCGCCATGCTTTGCAAAAAGCTGTATACAACTTTTATTTGTAACACCTGCGCCTATAAAGGCAACTTTTTTGCCGTTTAGGCTATTATAAAAATCTGCAATTTTGTTTGTCATAACACACCCCAATTTAGTATAATTACAATATTATACCATATTATATTATTATATAAAAGATATTGTGCTTTTTTTATGGCAAATTAGCACTTTTATATGTAAAAAAGCCAAGTTTGCGAATTGGCTATTATTAAAATAAAAACTATCTGTAAACAATTGCCCAATAGTATTGCGATGTGCGTGCTGTTCGTTTATAATTTATGCATAAGATAAAAAGCAAAGGAGGTTTGAGTGCTATGAAAAACATGTTACAACGTCTTCTGTCCGGCAGGTATGGCCTTGACAGCTATGGCAGATTTTTATCGTTTGTATCGCTTGCGTTTGTAATTATAGGCTTAATAACCTCTAGGCTCACTAACTTTTTTAACATCTTTAGCCTATTTGGCATGCTTTTATTAATATATTGTTATTATCGCATTTTCAGCCGTAAAATTCAGCGCAGAGCCCAAGAAAATTATGTATATTACGGTGCTAGGGCGGAAGTTATTCGCTTTTTAAACAACACAAAAAAACGCATTTTTACTATGCGCACACATAAAATATTTAAATGCCCAAACTGTAAACAGCAACTTCGCGTGCCAAGGGGGCGTGGCAAAATATCAATCAAATGCTCAAGGTGTAAGGACGAATTTATACGCAAGAGC
>CAYJBO010000016.1:12774-32603 GCA_964368295.1 uncultured Bacteroides sp. | reverse complement strand
ACAAGACAGTTTGTTGCCTTTATGTTATAAATTGAGGTTATTATGCAAGACATATTTTTACGCAATACTATGATGTGGGATACAAGCGGTGATGAGGCACTTAACGGTGCGCACATTGCCGTTTTTGGCGTTGGTGGTGTTGGAGGATACACCGTTGAGGCGCTTGTGCGCGCCGGTGTTGGCAGCATAACCGTTATAGACGGCGATACTGTTGACATAAGCAACATAAATAGGCAAATAATTGCAACGCAAAACACAATAGGCCTAAAAAAAGTTGACGTTATAAAAGAGCGTATTTTATCTATAAACCCAAAGTGTAATGTTACGGCAATACACATGTTTTACCTGCCGGAAAACGCACACGAAATAGATTTTAGCACATTTAACTATGTGGTAGATGCGGTTGACACTGTAAGCGCAAAGGCCGAAATTGCTTATAGGGCAAGCGTGGCAGGCGTGCTTTGCATATCTGCAATGGGCTGCGGTAACAAGCTTGACCCCACAAAATTTTGTGTCACCGATATTTTTAAAACAGACACCGACCCACTGGCACGGGCGATGAGGCGTGTACTGCGCGAAAAGGGCGTAAAAAAATTAAAGGTTGTTTACAGCACAGAGCCTGCGCTTAAGCCCTTGCAGCTAAGCGCTGAAAACACCGAGGCACAGCCACCTTTACCCTATGAAAACAGCGGTGAAAAAACGGCCTCTCCTAAGCCTAAAAGGCAAACGCCCGGCAGTGTTAGCTTTGTGCCGTCTGTTGCAGGGCTTATTATTGCAGGCACGGTTGTGCGTGACATTGTGGGCATATAGCGCTTTTGCTGGCTTTGTTAACGCATCAATTGCTTTTTTATAAACACCTAAAATTATCGCCATAAAGTAAATTTTTACTTTATGGCGATATTGATTTTACATACTTAATTAGTACCGCTCTGTCGTTTTCAAGGGTCTCGTCTATAACCATATCCAGCAACTTTTGCAAGATAACGCCCACTTCTCTACCCTGTTTTACACCCAGCTCTATGATATCATTGCCGCTAATTTTTAAGTCGCTAACCTTATAGCATTGCACCTCTTCTTTTATCTCTATTATAATTTTCAATATCTCACTGTTAGTTACAATTCTCTCGTCAAAGTTAAAACTGCTCTGTGCGCAAATATCTGCGTTTTTAACGTGCAGTAAGTTAATCATCTGCTCATAGCCAATTTTATTAAGCCATCTCTTGATGGCTTTTTTTGTCGGGTTTATCAAAACCCCATGGTATAAAACAAGCTCTGCAACATCGCAAATTGTTTTTTTGTCAAACTTTAGCTGTGTCAGTGCCTGCCTTGCAATCTCTTCACTATACTTTTCGTGCTTATAAAAGTGGTCAACTCCATCGCTGTCCCTCGTGTGGCAAAAAGGCTTGCCCGTGTCGTGCAGCAGCGCAGCTAAGCGCACCGACAAATTATTTTCTGCGCACGAAATTGCATTTACCGTATGCTCATAAACATCGTATTTGTGGTAAACGTTGTTTTGCGAAAAGCCTATCATCGGCTCAATTTGCGGTATTATCTCACAAAATACATCGGCATAATTTTGCATAACTGCCTTTACTGCGCCGCCCATTAATAGTTTTGAAAGCTCTTTATTTATGCGCTCTTTTGCAATATTGTTTAAATTTTTACAAAGAGCGTGCGCTGCGTTTGAAGTGTGCATATCCAAAGTAAATCCCAGCACAGATGCAAATCTTAGCGCCCTTAATATGCGCAGTGCGTCCTGCGCAAACCGCTCCTCGGCATCGCCGACTGCCCGTATTTTTTTGCGCTTTAAATCTTCTTTGCCACCGTAAAAATCGACTATACCGCTACTGCTAGTATATGCCATTGCGTTAATCGTAAAGTCCCTGCGCGATAAATCAGTCCTTAAATCTTTGATAAATTCAACATTATCAGGCCGTCGGCTATCGCTGTATCTCCCCTCGGTGCGAAATGTGGTAACCTCATACGCCTGCTTTTCTACTACAACCGTAATTGTGCCGTGCTCAACGCCCGTTTTAATACAATTATAACTGCTAAAGCACTCTGCAACTTCGCTAGGGCGTGCGGATGTACAAATATCATAGTCGTGCGGGGTTTTACCCAAAAGAGCGTCCCTTACACAGCCACCTACTATGTATGCCTCGTGTCCGTTGCTATTTAATTTATCTAGCATCATCTGCACATTTTGTGGTATAAAAATCTCCATAACTTCACCGCATTTATTAATTGTACGTAATTCCATTGCAAAAAACGCACGACATAGCGTGCGTTTTTTAGTTTGTCGCCCATACAAAGGCAACAGGCCTTTGCACATACAATTATATTATATAAGCTTGCTGTACACCTTGTCTAAAAACTCTATAGAGAGCCTCATCCAATCGGCAACCGATTTATCATATTCGTCGAGTTTGATGTTACTCTTTTTAAACGCTTTCATTTGAAGGTTGAGATAAACTTTTGTGAACTCTTCTATCTCTAGGCCTTTTGCCGCTTCAAACTCAGGGGCAAGTTTTTCCGGGCAATTATCATAAATATAATTTAAGTCTTGCCTTATCTGCTCTAATGTGTAATAACTGTCGCCCACTTTTCTATCTATCCAATCCTGTGTTGCAACGCTTATCCCATGCACCCCTATAGGGTATAAATGCATCTCCACCGAGACACCATTATCTTTACACTTTTGCATGTACATCAAGCTATTTTCAACAGGCACCGCCGTATCCGACACCGTGTGCCAAATAAATGCAGGCGGTGTTGTTTTGCAAACATGCTCTTCCAAAGAGGCAAAATTCAGTTGCTCTTGCGTTGGATTTTTGCCATAGAGCGCTACTATTGAGCCCTTATGTGCGTTTTGCTTAGCAGTAATAACAGAGTAGCACAGTATTGATGCATCCGGCCTGTCTGATATGCCCTCGTCCTTTGTATGCTTTATATCGCTGCGGTTACAGTGCACACAAATACTTGCCGCAAGGTGCCCTCCTGCCGAAAAACCGATGACTGCCACTTTTTTATCATCAACTTTATCTATGGCCGCCCTCTTGCGCACCTCGCACACTGCCCTAGACATATCCTTTAGTGGCTGTGTGCCAACAGGGTCCATAACACCAAAAGAATTTACAGTGTACGACAAAACGTACACTTGATACCCGGCATTATAGTACGGCATAGCAACAATATAGGCCTCGGCCGTAGACACAAAGGCATAGCCGCCGCCGGGGGCGATAATTATCGCCGGCCTTATCTGTTCGCCCTCGTGTAAATATGCATTTAAATTCGGCACAAAATCGCCATATTTATTTGTGTATTCGCCACTTTCATAAAGCTTAATCTCAAGCCTTTTCACTATTTGCTCACCTCTTGCTCCCATGCCGCGGCAACGGCTTTTGCAACTGCATCGGCCACGCCCTCTTGGAAGGCAGGCGGCACAATAAAGTCGTCTGCAAGCTTGTCTTGCGCTACGCACTCCGCTATTGCATAGGCTGCGGCCGCCTTCATTGACGGCGTTATGCGCTTTGCCCTTACGGCGAGCGCTCCCTTAAATATGCCAGGAAAGGCTAGCACATTGTTTATTTGATTGGCAAAGTCACTGCGCCCTGTACCAACTATTCTCGCCCCGCCCAAAAGCGCTTTATCCGGCATAATTTCAGGCTCGGGGTTTGCCATTGCAAGCACTATTGCATCGCTCGCCATTGTTTTTACCATCTGCTCTGTAACAACGTTAGGCGCCGAAACACCCACAAAAACATCCGCACCTACAAGTGCATCTGCCAAATTGCCTGTAAGCAAGTTTTGGTTGGTTTCATTTGCAAGCTTTTTCATAGCACTGTTTAAATCGTCTGTTTGTGTGCGGCAAAGTATGCCGTTTTTGTCACACACTATTATGTTTTGCGCACCTAAAGTCATTAGCATCTGCGCTATTGCCGTGCCTGCACTGCCGGCCCCGTTTATAACAAATTTGATGTCTTCAAGCTGTTTTTTTACTAATTTTGCCGCATTTATAATCGCCGCGCTAACTACTATTGCAGTGCCGTGTTGGTCGTCGTGGAAAATAGGGATATCCACAGCCTCTTGCACGCGCCTTTCAATTTCAAAGCATCTGGGCGCCGCAATATCCTCTAAATTAATGCCGCCGTAAGTTGGCGCAAGCGCTGTAATTATTTTTACAAGCTCATCTGTGTCCTGTGTGTCAAGGCAAACCGGCACTGCATCAACGTCTGCAAGCTCTTTAAAAATTATTGCCTTGCCCTCCATAACAGGCAGTGCGGCAAGTGGGCCAATATTGCCAAGGCCTAAAACTGCGCTGCCGTCGGTTATAACTGCCACCATATTACCCTTTGTTGTGTATGTATATGCGGCGTTTGGGTCTGCCGCTATCTCTCTGCAAGGCTGTGCAACGCCCGGCGTATACGCCAGCGACAGCTCTGTTTTATTAGTTATTGGCACCTTGCTTTGTACCGCTAGCTTGCCTTTGTTTTCAGCGTGTAGTTTAAGCGACATTTTGTAATAATCCATATTATTTTATTCCCCTTTTACTTAATCAAACATCATTTGCGTTTGCTCCGCTACGTCCTCGGCCTTTATAAGTGCGCCCATTGCAGGTACAGTTCGCATTCTGTATCTGTGTGGGTTTGCAAGCTCTATATCCTCAACGTGCTTTACACTTTCTATCGATTGATTTTTCTTAAGTGTTAATGTATTGACGCCCGCAGTGTTTTTAGTAGATTTTGCAGGTATTTGTGTGGTGTGCACAAGCAAGAGCCTGCCTGCGGATGTCTTTATTGCAAGTTCTAACTCCTCGGGCAAATACTCAATATACTCAAGTGGCGCTTTGTCGCTATATGCGTTTAAAAGTTTCTTTCTGTTTTGCTTTGTGGCATAGCTACCCATAGCAACCTTTGCAGATTTACCATTTGCAAAGATAAAAAGCATATGGCCTTTATAATCTTCTGTAACGGCCATATAAACAGGCACTTCGCCTTCTTCCATGCCTAGTTTCGCCTGAATATAATCTCCCATTACGCTGGCTTTAGTGTCTTCAAAATCTCCTGCGCGGCATTTGTACACCTGCGATTTATTTGTAAAAAACAGCAGCTCTACGTTATTTTTAGTTTCCTTTTGCACAATTATCGAGTCGCCCTCTTTTAGCTTTTGCTCGCCGCTCATGCGCAAACTCTGCGGAGTAATCTTTTTAAAATAGCCCTCGTTTGTATAAAAAATGGTAACGGGATAATCCGGCATTTCCTCGCGCTCTTCGGCAGGGCTTTGCATGTCGTCGTTATAAATAATTTCACTGCGCCTTGGCTCACCGTATTTTTTTATAACGTCGTTTAGCTCGTCTATAATTATGCGCTTTACCTTTGCAGGGCTGTCTAGTATTCCGCTTAGTTTTGCAATGTCGTCCTCAAGTTGCTTTGTCTCGTCTGTGCGCTTTAATATATATTCCCTGTTTAAATGCCTCAATCGTATTTCGGCTACATATTCTGCCTGCACCTCGTCTATGCCAAACCCAATCATTAGGTTTGGTATAACCTCTGCGTCCTGCTTTGTCTCGCGCACAATGCGCACTGCCTTGTCTATGTCTAGCAGTATTGCCGCAAGGCCTTTTAATAGGTGCAAGCGTTTCTTTTTGCCGTTTAGCTCATAAAAAGTGCGGCGGCGCACACACTCTGTGCGAAAAGCCGACCACTCGACTAATATCTCACGCACGCCCATTACCCTTGGCATACCGCCTACAAGAATATTAAAGTTGCATGAAAAAGTGTCTTCTAAAGGTGTAAACCTAAACAATTTTTGCATTACTTTTTCTACATCTTGCCCACGCTTTAAATCTATCGCAAGCTTTAAACCGTTTAAATCGGTCTCGTCTCGCATGTCGCTTATCTCTTTAACTCTGCCCGTCTTTACAAGCTCCGATATCTTATCCATTATGGCTTCGATAGTAGTTGTTGACGGTATTTGTGTTACCTCTATCATATTTTCTTCGCGCACGTACTCGTACTTTGCACGCACACGCACACTGCCACGTCCTGTGTCGTAAACGTTTGCAATGTCGTTTTCGTTATATATAATATAGCCGCCGCCTACAAAGTCAGGCGCAAGTAAAGTAGACATTATATCGTGGTTTTTATCTTTTAATAGCGCTATTGTAGTATTGCAAAGCTCGGCCAAATTAAAAGAGCAAATACTGCTTGCCATGCCAACTGCAATGCCAAGTGTATTGTTAGACAAAATTGCAGGGAAAGTTACAGGCAATAGCGACGGCTCTTTCGTTGTGGCATCGTAGTTATCCACAAAATCTACCGTGTCTTTGTCTATGTCGCCAAAAAGCTCTGTACAAATGTCCTCTAGCTTTGCCTCTGTGTACCTAGATGCGGCATACGCCATGTCTCTGCTGTAACTTTTACCAAAGTTACCCTTACCCGAAACATACGGCACAAGCAGGCTCTCGTTACCCTTTGCAAGGCGAACCATTGTGTCGTAAATAGCTTGGTCACCATGGGGGTTAAGCCGCATGGTGTTGCCCACTATATTAGCAGATTTTGTGCGTGCTTTTTTAAGCAAACCCATAGTGTGCATAGTATAGAGCACCTTGCGGTGGGCCGGTTTAAAGCCGTCTATTTCCGGCAGTGCACGTGATACAATTACGCTCATTGCATAGGGCATATAATTTGTCTCAAGTGTCTGTGTTATGCGAGATTCGGTAACGTAACCTGCGTCTATTATCTCGACATTATCGCCCAGTTGCGGACGCTTTGGGGCTGTGCGTTTAGCTTGTTTTTTAGCCATAAATTATTTGTACACCTCATGTAAAAATTAACATTTTAAGTAATGGCAATTGCGCCTTAAAATCAGTCTTTTGGTGCCTATTAAAAAAAATTGGCACGATTAATATATATTATACAGTTTTTAATCTGTAAAATGCAAGTGCTTTTATTTGCGCATGTGCAAAGTGCCGCTTTTATTGTGCTTTTATTTTTTTATAAAAATATTGCCCCCTTAGTAAAATATGTTTGGGCAAATAGCAAAGCCTCGCAACACATAAGGTTTTGTAGCGGCAAAAGGCAAATGCACGGAGCCATTGACAAGCAAAGACTCCGCGCAGTTAACTCCTTATCACGTACTTGTTAGCGCCAAAGACAAAAATAATTAAAGCGCCATACTTTGCCACTACTGTTTTAAAAGGCGCTTATTGCTTCGCGCTATCGCTCTTTTATAAGGCCTGTGCGGTAGGCTTGCAGCAACCTTTTTAACTCGCTAATCTTTTGTTTAATTGCCACTCCGCGGTCTGTTTTTGCAATTGTAACACGCTGTGGGTAAGTCTCTACAATTATATTTTTAGAGTGCATATCGTCATCGTTTGCAATAACCTGTGCAACCGATTTAAACGGCTGATGCTCAGCAAGTAAAAGCTGATAGCTATTTGATATAAGCGTATAGCCAGAGATGCCTGTCACCTTTTGATACGCCTTTGATATGCCGCCGTCAATTATTAAGAGTTTGCCGCCGGCTTTTATTGGCGACTCCCCTTTTACAATTTTAATTGGCACGTGCCCGTTTATTATGTGGGAGCTTCTTGCGGACACGCCAAACTCACGCAGTATCATCTCTGCGGTAGTGCGGCTCTCTATGTACTTGTAATAGTGGTCTTTCGGCTCTTCCCACGCCGCTTTGTCGTTGATAAAAGCGCGCTCAAACGTCGTCATTTTTGTCTTTCCGTTTAGCGGAGAGAGCCCACCGCACCACAAATACCACATGAAGTCAAGGCCGTATTCCTTTTCATTTCCTGCGCTGTAGCCGCCTAGCCGGCAAAGTTTTTCACACAAATCCAGCAGGCCTTTTCCGCTGTATTCAATGCCGTTTAGGTTAAACACCGCAAAGGAGCCATCACTCTCCATGGGGATACAGCCGTGGTACATTAAGTTATTGTTATAAATGCGGTACATGTTGCCCTTTTTATATAAAAAATTAACATGTTTTTGCAGCAGTTTGCTGTGCATAAAAGACAGCTTCAGCTGTTCCATAACTAACTGCTCGCCGTCCACAGTGGGCAAATTGATGTCTGTTAAATCGTACTTTTTGCCGTCAATCTCTATGCATTTATCGGCGTAATCTATTTTGTCAAGCAGCAGCCTATGCCCCATTTTAAACTCGGGGCGCGCGCTAATTATTTGCCCCTCTAACTTTAGCTGTATTATAGTTATTGCCTTGTGCAGTTTTTTCGCCTGCTCCATATTGCTAAGCTCTATTTTATTTGCTGTAAAATCATTGTCTGTCTTAGGCATAAAGTGCTCGCACATATCGTCGCGGTATTGCTCCATAGCAAACACCGCAAGCGGACGTATGTTGTTTCCGTATCCCTCTTCCAAGCAGCTAAAATTATTATAGCGTATGCTGTTTCGCACCACATTTGCTATAGACGCAAGGTGTCCATTTGCCGCCGCCATCCACACAATATCGTGGTTGCCCCACTGTATGTCCACATTGCGAAAATGGCATAAGTCCTCCATAATTAAGTAAGCGCCGCTTCCTCTGTCAAAAATATCGCCTATTATATGCAGTTTATCCACTATTAAATACTGCAAAAGTTGCGACAGCTCTATAATAAAACTGTCCGCCCTGCCTATTTGAATAATAGTGTCTAAAATATTATCAAAGTACTCCTGCTTGTTCACTTCAAAGTTATCGGTGTACATTAGCTCTTCAATAATATACCTAAAATCCTCCGGCAATGATTTGCGCACCTTAGAGCGTGTGTACTTTGATGTAGCCACACGACACACCATAGCAAGGCGAATTAAGATGTTTTTATACCACTCGTCGGTACAGGTGTTTTTCGCTTTTAAATATGCAAGTTTTTCCTGCGGATAATATATAATTGTGGCCAGTAAATCTTTTTCTTCTTGCGTTATAGTGTCGTTAAAGCAGCTGTTTATTTTGCGCTTAATTGAGCCGGACGCATTTTTTAATATATGCGTAAAGACCTCATACTCACCGTGTAAATCGCTTATAAAGTGCTCGGTTGCTTTAGGCAAGTTAAGTATTGCGGTAAGGTTAATAATCTCCGTAGATGCAGTTTGTATGGTTGGGTAGTTATCCGACAATAACTCGAGATATTTTTGCTCTCTGAGCATAGTCTCTTGACTAAACAATACATCACCTCTTTACTTATATTATTAAATTTACTTTTAAGGCGCAGCAACACTAAGGTTTACTTGCGCAATTTAAACGTTTTAGGCGCCAGCTTATACGCCAATATAAGCGCTACTAAAATATATATTAGGCAAAACGCAATAATAAACACACCTGCATTAAATATGGGTATCTCCCTGCCCATTGCAAAAAAGCACACAAAGTATGTTGCAGTGTTTATTATAGAAAAAAGCGGGCTTTTAAGCTCCATATTTTGATTATACGGCTGCAATAAATAATAGAGCACCATGCTGTGCACTGAAAAAAACACAGACATAGCCAGCGTACAGGCCACTGTTATAACGTAGTGCATCGGCGTTTCTGCACCGCCGGAGACATACAAAATTACAGGGAAGGCCAGCGCCAAAACACCGCCGGGTATCAAGTTAATTTTTACTACAGAAATTAAACGATTACCAAAGTTTTTAATGAGAGACGACGGTTTGCGATAAAAACCATAATAGAGCATTTTATTATCGCAATTAGCAAACATAACGGCCGTTGCACGGTTGCCGCAGTTAACAAAGTACATTATAAATAGCAGGTATGTTAAATTTAGCGACATAAAGCTGTTTATCTGCGCGCTAAAAGTTAAATCTACAGCGCAATAAACGCACAGCGCCACAGAGATTATAAACGCTATAGCGGCAATAATTATTGCGCTGCGCGTTAGTGTTTTGCGGTGGCGCTTAACAAACAAATCGTTAAAATAGGCAAAGCCTTTTTTGCTGCTTTTTATATCGGTACTGTCTGTAATTTGCTTGCTATACCCCTGTTTTAGAACATCTGCTTTAACTTTATTGTTATCATAGGCAAAAAGCTGTATGTCCGTAACAAACAGTTTGCGGTAAAACTCCTTAAAATGCGGATATTTATAAATGTAACTCAACGCAAAAACAGCGCCGGCAAACACGGCCGCAGATAGTATATAAAAAATATTCTCTTGTATATTAAGGCCAAATCCGCCTGTTGCAAGGCCAATAATAGCAACCACCAGCGCTATTAAAATAAGCAAATAATTTCGGCCAAGCGCCTTGCTGTAACTTTGGCTGTACTTCATAAGCAGTGGCATTGTTACTATTTTAGCACACACCACAAAAACCGGCATTAATATTGCCTCTGCCGTGCTTACCCCTACAAAAACTTTGCTTAAAAACGCAAATGCCGCAAACCCTACAAGCATCTTAGTTAAAAAGTACGTCATTTCGGTAAGGGCATAGCTACGCGCCGATACTTTCATCAAAAAAACGGCATAATAGCTATCTTTTGTGGCATTGTCAAAGCGGTTATTGGCAAACACGCCCGCTATTGTAAAAAATATAAATGTGTGCAAAAAGTCTATGTTAACGCCAAACTCCAAGTAGATATAGTCCAGCATAAAAAACATAAAAACGAAGTAAATTAGCTTGCCTAAAAACACCGATACTAGCTCTGTAATAGCAGCAATTATGTTTGCAAGCGCTTTTATTGCCTTGTTTGCATATAGCGTTTGCGGCAGTATTTTTTTTGCAAAAGGCAACGAGCGCAAAATAAATATTACATTATTTGCACGATAACAATTGCGCAATTTTAAAATAAATCCCAGTGTTTTAAGCATCTTCTTCACCCTTTAACGCACTTATAATACGCTCTTTATAACCGTCGTCATCAAGCTCGTCCTTTGGCACATGTGACAGCGTGCCGCCATTTAATATAACTATCTCGTCGCATAAATCGAGCGCAAGCTCTAAAATATGCGTTGACAAAATAGTAATGTGCTCCTCTTGATTGCGGCGAAACAGCTTTTTCATCTCCTCTGCCGCAATTACATCCAGTGATGTCAAAGGCTCATCCAACAGCATTATTGTTGGATTTGCAATAAAATTCACAAGCATTTGTATCTTGTTTTTCATTCCGTGAGAGAAATCTCTAAGCAGTTTATCCCTGTCGTCTGATTTTATACCTATCCACTCAAGGTACTCGTCCGGCTGTTGTAACTGTGCTTTTTTCTCGCTTTGCACCTCTATAATAAACTTAATAAACTCCCTTGCAGTTAAAAAGTCTGGCACAATTGGCTCTGACAGCACAAAGCCCACGTCATCGGTGTCTAGTGGCTTGCGCTCGCCGTCAACCTGAGTGTATATTTCACCGCTGTCAGGCGCTAAATCTTCGCTTATGCAGTTAAAAAGTGTAGTTTTACCTGCGCCGTTGCGGCCTATAAGCGCATAAATTTTGCCCTTTTCAAATGTAAATGTCGCATCTTTAAGCACTTCTTTTTTATCAAACTTTTTACCTACGCTCTCAAGTACCAATTTCATTTTATTATTATTCCTTCCGCCTTTTGTTTTAAAAATCAATAATATTACTATTATACCACAAAACAGCATATTATCAATAAAAAGACTTGATTTTGCGATCTAATTTATTGTGCAATTAAGCCACCCACTTATATTTACACCCTTTACCAATGCGCAAAAACGGCAAAAAAGCAGCGCAAAAAAATTCTGCACTGCTTTTATCGTCTATTTTTACTGTAGTGCCAATATAACAGCTGCCAAACTGCTGCATATTTTAAAACGCTATAAGCGCCACGCACTGGGTCAAATAAACCCTTAACACTGTCCTAAAATCGTCTTTGCTTATAATGCCGCTAAAGTGCATATACACGCCTTCGTTTAGGCCCGCTATTATAGATTTTGTGATCATAGATGCCATAACATCCAGCTGCACCTGTGTCTTGATGTCTTGCGATTTAACCTCGCCCAATATGCCGCTTATTAACTTTAACAGCAATGCGTAATATGCACTGCTCACTTCGCTGTCGTTAATAATAATAAGTGTCTCTTGCCTGTACTCATCGCTTATCTGCGCAATGCAGTCCGCAAGCGTTGTCAACCGTTTTTTTACAAGTTCTTCGTCAAAAAACGCAACTTCGTCCTGTTTGCCTGCGTTTTCTCTATCGCTGGCAAGCACTGCCATAATATCGTCAAAATTTGCAAGTACAGGCTTTATTATTATGTCTACAAGCTCGTCTTTGCCCGAAAAATATCTGTAAATATTGCCTACTGTCATGCCTGCATTGCTAGCAATTACACGCAAAGACGCTGCTTTTATGCCTTTTTTTGCAAACTCTGCTTTTGCGGCATCTATTATTTTGTTTTTTTGCTCGTCCTTTAAAACTTGTGCCATAACTACCACCTAATTATTCTACACTTTTTAACGATTCTATCATGTCTATCTTTTTTAATTTTGATAGCATAAACCTATTTACAACTACAGAAAAGACGAATGTGAGCAAAACAGAAAACAGCATGCTTTGCACCGAAACGCTCCTTATAAACATAATAAAGTCCATCTCTACCTGAGTTATTATAAAGTAATGCGCATATACCCCAAGCACAGCACCTACCGCCGTGCCAAAAAAAGTTAGCACCATATTTTCTTTAAAAATATACGCCTTTGTCTCTTTGCTGTTAAAGCCCAGCACTTTAAGCGTTGCTATCTCTCGCTTGCGCTCGCCTATATTTATGCTTGCAAGGTTGCCCAGCACAACAAACGCCAAGGCCGCCGCCGAAACTATTATAATTACAACTACTATATTCATACTGCTTGTAATGTTGTCAAAGCTGTTTTTAATTGTGCTGTTAAATGTTATTCCCGACACGTTTTCAAGCTCTAGCACTGCGTTTTGAAGGGCCTGTTCATCCATATCGCTGTCTATTTGTATTGCATTTTCTGACGGGTACGCCGAGAACAGCTCATGATAATACTCCTCGCTCATGTAAATCTCGTGATTGATATACTTTTCAAAAATGCCGCCAACCACAACCGCTTTGCTTTGCTCGTCTTGTCCCTCCAGCATAATCTCATCGCCCACGCCAACGCTTAACAGCTCTGCAAATTTTTCGCTAATCAGCACAGAATTATCAGTTAGCACAAGCTCTTTTCCACTGTTGCGCTCACGCACTGTGTTCATAAGCTTTAGCTCATCGTCGTCATTGTAAACGTTAATATACCCTACAAGCTCTTCTTCTAAAAAGCTTACATTTGCAGCATAGCTTGTAAAAAGCACGCTTGTTGCGCTTGCATCTAATGCATCAATGCCAAAAAGCAAGTCCTCGGCCTCGTCTGCCGTTGCATCTTTTTCAATGCTAACCGTTGCACTGTGCAGCGTTAAATCGTCGTATTGCAACTGGCCAATACCGCTTATTGAGTCGCGCATTCCAAAACCGCTCACTAGCAAACATGTGCAGCCTGCAATGCCAAACACTGTCATTGCAAACCTTTTTTTGTACCTTATAATATTTCTTGCCGTAACCTTAGACGTGAACGAAAAGCGCTTCCAAATAAAAGGGATTCGCTCTAAAAATACCACCTTACCTGCCGGCGGCGCCTTTGGCCGAAGAAGGCTGCTCGCCACTTGTGATGTCTCTATCCTTATTGCGCTAAAGGTAGTTAATCCCATGAGCACCATGAATATAAATATAGAAATAAACATGTTAAACACAGGAAAATTATAATTTATTGGGGGCAGGTTATAAACAATATTCCACGTTGTATATACAATTTGTGGGAATACCAATATGCCTACAACAGCCCCTATTAAGCCGCCAATAAGCGTTGCGCTAAGGGAGTAAATTATATACTTTGCCGCACATGCAAACCTCGTGTAACCAAGCGCCCTTAAAACGCCCACTTGGCCCCTTTGCTCGTCTACCATGCGTGTCATTGTTGTAAGGCACACAAGCGCCGATACTAAAAAGAAGAACACAGGAAAAACGAGCCCCAACACCTGCATTTGCGATACAGTATCGCTATAAGTCGCCATTGAGTAATGCATTTGCCTGTCTAAAACTGTCCACTCGCCGGCCAAAAGCCCGTCAATTTCGTCTTTTGCAGTGGCAAGCTCGCTTAGTGCCTCGCTCAGTTCGCTCTCGCCCTCTGCCCTGCTCTCGTCAAGCTCATTTTGTGCGTCGTCAAGCTCTGTCCTCGCATCATCAAGGTTTTTTTGCGCCGTATTTACACTTGCAAGTTCTGCCGCTAGTTGTGCTTTTTGTGCTGTTAGCGCAGGCGGCGCAAACCCACCTGCAATGGCCTTGTCAAGCTCTTCTATTGCGCTTTCAAGCTCACTTTTTGCACCGGCTAAATTTGCCTGTGACGTTTCAATCTCCTGATAGCCTCTGTCAATTTCTTCTTGAGCATTCTCTATTTCTTGTTCAAAATCTGACTTTGCAGCATTATATTCTTCTAGTGCCTCCTCGTACTCTGACGTCGCTATATCTATAACACTTTGCGCACGCACAAGCTGCTGTGTCTGTGTAAAATCTTCAAGTGCGCTCGCATCGTCTTCAACCGCCTTGTCGTAATCACTTCCAAAAGAGTTTACGCCCGAAGTATCATCGCTTTTTAAGTAGGCAACCGTGTAAAATTCTGAGACAAAATTCTCTTGCGGCACGTAAATAAAAGTGTTAAAAGCCAAATTATCAAACGTGCTTGCACCTTTTTCTTGGCTCATATAATTAGGCGTTGTAACAATGCCAACAACGGTAAACTCGGTGCGGTTTAAAACCTCATCAAGGTCAGATGCCGCCTGAGTAATTGTCACAACATCGCCAATTTTAGGTGTGATGTACAGCTCGCTCGTCACTTCTGCAAGCGCCTCGTTTGCAGCGGTAGGAAAGCGCCCCTCAACCAATTTTAGCCTATTTATGTCGTTTCTCTCGTCAAATGATTCCACCCTAAAAACCTGCTCGGAATCATTAAAAACGGCCTTTGTATCGACAAACTTTGCACCCTCTGCAGCAATGCTCTCATCAAAGCCGTTAAGCGCATTTATGTCGTCATCGTCAAAACCGTAGTTTGCATAAATCTGAAAATCCGCAAAATTATATTCATCAATATAGCTGTCTACACTCTCGCCCATTGCGGCAGAAATAGACAGCATTCCCGAAAAAAACGACACGCCCATAAACACTATAAGGATTAGCGTTAAAAACTTACCCCTAGACAGCTTAATTGTCCTAATTGTATCTAATAGCAACCTATTTTTCATGCTTACCACTCTATCTCTTCCACTGTTTTTGGCGTCTCGTTTATTTTCACAGACGAAATTTTTCCGTTTTTAACCTTTATCACTTTGTCTCCTATCGGGCAAAGAGATAAATTGTGCGTTATTAAAACAACAGTCATGTTATATTTTTTACAAGTGTCTAAAAGTAATGTAAGTATCTGCTTGCTGGTCTCATAGTCCAGCGCGCCTGTAGGCTCGTCGCAAAGCAGCAGTTTTGGGTTTTTAGCCAGCGCACGTGCTATTGCAACGCGCTGCTGCTCTCCCCCCGACAGCTGTGACGGAAAATTATTTACCCTTTCTTTAAGCCCTACCTGATTTAAAATCTCGCTTACATCAAACGGGTTTTTAGAAATTTGTGTCGCTAATTCGACATTCTCTATCGCAGTTAAGTTTTGCACCAAATTGTAAAACTGGAAGACAAAGCCTATGTCATATCTTCTGTAATTTGTAAGCTCTTTTTCACTTACGGCATCTATCTGTTTACCGTCTACTGTAATATGCCCCTGTGTAGCAGTGTCCATGCCGCCAAGTATGTTTAAAATTGTGCTTTTACCGGCCCCCGACGCACCTGCTATTATTACAAATTCTCCTTTCTCAATCTCAAAACTTGTCCCGTCAAGTGCTTTTATGTCAACTTCACCCACGTGATATACTTTTTTTACATCGCTAAATTTTATATAACTCATATGTACTCCCTTAATAATAAGCATGCGTTTATTTTTAATACTGCATTAGTATACGCCTGTTTACTATTAATGTCAAGCCATAACTAGCTTATAAATAACAGCCAAATGCAAAACAGCGACAGTGTTTTTACGCACTGTCGCTGTTTTATTATAATATGCACTAAAATATAATTTAAAAAACAATACTACGCATAAATAAACTAAATGCATATATTGCTGCCCAAAACTATATGCGGCAACAATTACTTGTGATTATACCCTGAAAAAATACACATAACCATGGCAAACACAGCAACGCATGCCCAAAATTTATGTTGTTTCATCTTGCAATTCCTCCGTTAAATTAATTATGTCTTCCTTTTTCATCATAGGCCGTGCAGAAGTTAATGTAAGAGCAATTGTAGACGCATTATGCAGCCAAGCAGAAGCGCCTGCCGTTATAACCCCAAAGAGGCCCAGTACTATTAACGCCGAGTTAAAGGTTAAAATTATGCCGTACTGCCTATATATTTTTTGCATCAGCATTTTTGCAAGGCGCCTTATTTCAACTATTTTTTTAAGCTCGTGCGACAAAACAGAAATATCTGCAACTTCCCTTGCAATGTCTGACGAGCCGTTTAAAGTTAGCGATACATCGGCAACACTCAATGCCGGCGTGTCATTAATGCCGTCACCCACCATAAGTATTGTTCTGCCCTCTCGCTTTAGCTCCTCTATTATTGCCGCTTTGCCGTCCGGCAATATGCCGGCATAATATTTGTCTATACCCAGTATCTCGCACGTGTGTTTTGCGTTGTGCTTGCCGTCGCCTGTTATCATGTATATGCCTTTAATGCCCTCTTGCCTCAACATATCAAGTGTGCTTTTTGCGTCTTTGCGCGGCGGGTCGTTTACACATATTACGCCTATTAACACGCCATCAACGGCAAGATAAACAGCGCTATCGCTTCCAATTTGCTTGTTAACCAGCTGTTTTATCTCTTTTGGAAACGGTACTTTTTCGTCTTCAAAAACAAAGTGTTTACTGCCTATTACACAGTGTTTGTCGTTGTAAAGGCTCGCAATGCCATGTGCCACAATATACTCAACTTTTCCATGGTTTTCCGGGTGCATTAGGCCTTTTTCTTTTGCACAGCTCACTATGGAGGCGGCTACACTGTGTGGAAAATGCTCCTCGAGACACGCCGCTATTTTCAAAACGTCGTCTTTTGAATAATCGTCATGGACGGCAATAATATTTGACACTTTCGGCACTGCATTTGTCAGCGTACCCGTCTTGTCAAATACAATTGTGTCTACTTTTGACAAGACCTCTAAATATTTGCCGCCTTTGACAAGCACTTCATTGCTTACGCTTTCTTTAAGCGCAGATATAATAGTTATAGGTGTTGTAAGTTTAATGGCACAAGAAAAATCTACCATTAGCACAGACAAAGCCCTTGTTAAACTGCCTGTCAGCAAAAGCGTTGCCACAAAAAGGCCAAAGCTCACCGGGACAATGTCGTCTGCAAGGCGCTCTGCACGCCCTTGCACCAAGGCTTTTTCCTTTTCTCCCGTGTTAATCAAGTTAATTATCTTTGCAATTCGAGAGTCATTTTGCAGGCTAATCACTTCGATA
This sequence comes from uncultured Bacteroides sp., assembly GCA_964368295.1. Lineage (GTDB taxonomy): Bacteria > Bacillota > Clostridia > Oscillospirales > Ruminococcaceae > Ruthenibacterium. The sequence continues at coordinate 15,043 of CAYJBO010000016.1, read as the reverse complement.
TCAATTTCGCCGTCCTCTAATACAGTTCCTGCAAATACGGTTTTCCCTTGCTGCTTATGCACGGCAATCGGCTCGCCTGTAATTGTTGCCTCGTTTATAAGCGCGTCTCCGCTTACTACTGCGCCGTCAATAGGTATTAAACTACCCTTGCGTATACGTATTACATCGCCCACCGCAACAGAGCCCAGGTGCACCTCTACCTCTTGTCCGTCTTTTACCAGCCACACCTTGTCTGCGTTTATTGTAAGGCTTTTTGCAAGTGCATTTTTTGCCCTTAGGTTTGAATATTCCAGCAGTAAATCCGAGAGCCTTAACAAAAACATTGTAGACGATGCAGTTTTATAATTTTTTGTCAAAAGAGATGACGCTATTGCCGTGCCGTCTAACACTTGCACATTTATTTTTTTTGCACAAAGCGCAATTACACCGTTAATAATATACGGTATACTGTGAGAAAGAGTATATGCCCTGTTTAAATACATAGGCAAAAACAGCTGCCTTAGTGCATAGCCTGCACAGTGCATTACTATTTTCTTTTTAATGTCTTGCTCTAATAATTTAGCGCGTTGTTCGTCGGTTGGCTCTGCGTCTTTGATATCCAATATTTTAAGCGTCGACAATTTTTTTAGCACTGCATTGCGAGTGCTCTTTTTATTATATTCGATAAGTACCGAACCGTTGAGATCGTTTGCCACAACATTTATAACACCTGATAGAGAAAGGAGCAGCTCGGCTAATCCGTAACACTGCTCCTTTGTTAAAATGTATTTGCCAAAGCGAACCCTAAGACGGTACGGCCTATCACAAACTATGTGATACTTCATACATCGCTCCTTAAATGTCGGTGCCAACTTCGCAACATTAAGCGAGTTCGCCACCGCTAAAAGCACTTAAAATTAACAATCGCACTCGTCTGTGCACTCACAATCGTCGCCACATGTACACTCCTGTTTAGCACAGGCCTTTGCCTCAGCGCAAATATCGTCTGCCTCTTCTTTTATATTGGCGGCTGTCTCTAGCACTTTGTCTTTTAACATAATGCTACCGGCAACGCTTTTTACCGCAAGCTCGCGCGCTTTTTTAGTTTTTAGCAAACCCAAAACCGCAAGCCCCGCTGCCGCTCCTGCTGCAAATATTAATTTATGCTGTTTAGTAATAAAATTAAACATTTTTATGCCTCCAATTTTCATCTTTTTTTAATTATAACGTTATCGGCTGGTTTTTGCAACTCCAAAACCGCAAACTTTGCGGTATTCCGACGGAGTTTCTCCGAGGATTTCTTTAAATGCCTCTGTAAATTTGCTTGCGTTTGTGTATCCTACGTCTAGGGCAATTTCGCTCACGGTCTTGCTAGTAATGCGCAGCAGCGTTTGCGCCTTTTTTATTTTAACACGCCTTATATACCTTTTTGGCGGCAAGCCAAAATTTTGAATGTATATGTTGCGCAAAGAAGTCTCGGATACATACAGCATTTTAGATATCTGTTTTTCGGTATAATTTGTATAAAGCAACAGCCGCCTTGACACATTGAGTATCAGTTTATTATTTTTTAACACGCTTACCCCCACACATAAGTATTTTATAACCCTTGCCTTTGTTTATTGGCGCCGGCAAGTAAAACCTCTGCCGACATTTTCTGCTTGTAAAATGTATTTATACCAGTATATCATATTAAAAATAGCAAAAGCAAAATGCGGTGTTACAGACTTAAAAATCTATAACACCGCATAAAAAATTATAATTTTAAGCTAAGCTCTCGCCACAAGCTATGCATGCAGCTTGTGCATCGTCGTCCGGCGCTTCGTTGCACATGTAAGTGCTAAGTGCTTTAGCAGTTGTCTCTGCTTCCCAGTTTCTTAGCCACTCGCCATCTCCCCAGCCGTAAGAGCCAAAGAGCAACACATTTTTGTCTGCAAGGCTACCTTTCACGTCGTCCCACATAGGTTGAAACTCTGTCTCTTCCAACACTTCTGCGCCCATTGACGGACAGCCGAAAGCAATGCTGTCATAATCTGCAACCATGCCCGCATTAAACCCTGCCGCTGTAAGCAAATCTACCTGTGCGCCTTTTGCTTTTGCGCCGTCTGCTATAAAGTTTGCCATTGCCTCCGTGTTGCCTGTACCGCTCCAATAAACTACTGCTACTTTGCTCATAAAAAATTCTCCTTAATATAATTTGTTATTAACCATGCGCAAGACAGCCACACTAAATTAAGCCTTTATAAAAGCCCTATATTAAAAGAAATAAAAGATAAACTTAAAAACAACA
>CAYJBO010000016.1:0-12764 GCA_964368295.1 uncultured Bacteroides sp. | reverse complement strand
CAATTATAAATTGCATGATTGCCCTGCACTTGTTATGCTTTTTTGCACTAGGCTGCAAGTTGTTTTTTTACAGTAAGCTGTAAAATACCGCGCCCCGCTTGCCACAACTTTTTATAAACAGCATTGCACTTGTCATATTTTTCAAACTTTTGCAACGCCTTGTCCTCTTCTCCATACACTTTCCAATAACTGCAAAGGCTACAATTTTTACCGCCATTGCAAATAAAGCCCTCTACATCTTTTGGTGGGTAACCCAAAAACAGGCCTATTTCATGTGGAAACTCGTTATACATAACAAGCCTCTCCGACAGCCTATGTATGGCTGCTGTTGTGCTTAAATTATTGTACCCATATAAATTTAATATTTTTTTTGCATGCTCGTCTTTCATGTCTTGTGCAAGCATGTTTTCTCTGTAAAGATAAATAAGCGCCCTGTCTGTGCCTTTTCTTAAAAGAGCTACTTTTATACCGCTGCCGTTAAATTTATCATCCCAATAGCACAAGCTTTCCTCCAGTGAGTCTTTGCTTGTAAACTTAACAGTAAACAAACTTGCGGTTTTAAGCGAAGACAAAGTTAACGAGCAATGCTCTATTAATAACTTCTCACTTATCATCAATTACCTCTCCTATAAAAAAATAAAATAATTTTATAAAAATAAATTTATATTTTGCGCATAAAAAATAAAACTTAAACGCTAAAAATATTAATTACATAGCAGATAAAATATTTTTAAGTGCCGAAAGTGAACTTGAGTGCGAGCGCTCTACCCTAGCTTTGCAGCGCTTTGCCTCGCAGTTTGCACACGCAACAAGCTTATGCGATACCGTATTTGTAAAAAGTATAATCATATCGGGCGATCCAAACTTTCCGCGCACATCGCCCTTCATTTTTGTAAATACCTTTGCTTTGCATCCGTACTCCTTGCAGGTATCTATATATCGTCTTTCCATACATTCATTGCCGCCAATTATTACAACGCTAATGTTTGCACCTCTCTCTATTGTCGACCGGTTAGCAAATGCTAACTAATCTGTTTAAAATAAACCGCAATACTTTTGTACCGCAGTGGGTTAGATTAAGCTAACTTAATTGTTAGTATAAACTAACCTCGCGATTATGTCAAGCCAAATTTAAAAATTGCACAATAATTGTTGACAACAAATGCGCATTGTGATAACATAGTTATTAAAAATAACGTTGTTACGGGAGGCGACAGTTTGAGCTATTCTTCAGAGCTTACAAAGCAGCGCATAATACAATGTGCAAAACAAGAATTTTTAAGCGCAGGTTTTTTAGGCGCTAACTTGCGCTTAATTGCGCGCAATGCAAATGTAACAACAGGCGCTTTGTACAACCATTTTAAAAACAAAGAGATGCTTTTTGAGCAAATTATTAACGATTTTGCAGTTGCACTTTTAGACATGTTTAATAAAGAGCACCAAAGTGTGCCCCATGATATGTACTTTGCAAAAGAGGAAAAAAGGCAGAGTATGGAGAGCGGCAGCCTAAAAATTTTAGACTATATATACGACAATTTAGACGAGGCAAGACTTTTATTTTTTTATTCAAACGGCACTAAATTTGAAAATTTTGTAGACAAATTAATCGAAATTGAAGAGAGCGCCTCTATTACTGCCCTTGCAAAAGAAAATTTTGAGTTGACGAAAGTCAACAAATTCCTTGTCCATGTTTTATCAACATCCGGTGTAAACAACATGCTTGAGGTAGTACACCACAATTTAAACAGAAAAGATGCCATCGACTATATGAATAAAATACACCGCTTTTATTATGCCGGCACCAAAGAAATTTTAACCGATCCGTTGCAACCTCAATAGGGTGACTTCACCCTATATTTTTTGTGCGCAGGTTAGCAAAAACTAACCTATATTTACCGATAATACGCCTATTTTTTTATATTTTGAGTTAGTTTTAGCTAACGTTAAATTATATAATATTTACTACAAAGGAGACTCTCACATGCAAAAACAAAAACCACTATTGCAAAGACTTTTTTGCTTTGCAGGCTCAGCAAAAAATTTTACTGTCATCGGCATGGTACTATCCGGTGTTAGCGCAGTAATTTCGCTTTTGCCTATCATATTTATATGGTTTGCAATTAGCGAGGTTATTACATCTTTTCCTAAAATTGCCCTCACTCAGGGCGTCATCCAAAATGCACTTTTGGCAGTTATATCTGCTATTTCGTCAATACTAATTTATACAATAGCGCTTATGTTCACCCATTTATCTGCATTTAAAATTGCAAAAAACATGCGTAAAGACACCATAAAACACCTAATGAAGCTGCCCCTTGGTTTTTTTAACAGCACACAAAGCGGCAAACTGCGCAAAGTGGTTAACGACAGTGCCGGCGCCACGGAGTCTTATCTTGCGCACCAGTTGCCCGATATTGTAGGTGCATTTGTAACGCCTATTTGCGTTGTAATAATTCTTTTTGTCTTCGACTGGAAGCTTGGCTTAATAAGCTTTATACCACTTATATGCGCATTTACTTGCATGTCTTTTATGATGGACAAAGAGCAACCAGTGCGCCTTAAGCAGTATCAGAGCGCACTTGAGGACATGAACAGCGAGGCCACTGAATATGTGCGCGGCATACCGGTTGTTAAAACGTTTAATCAAAGCGTCTTCTCTTTTGAGCGCTTCCACAACGTGATAACTAAATATAAAGATTATGTTTCTGCCTATTCTTTAAGGGCGAGGTACCCCATGGTAATGTTCCAAACATTTTTGGCATCTACACCGTTTTTTCTCGTTATATCTTCCATTTTTTTAATAAGTGGACATACGGATGCCCAGGGTTTCTTTTTAAACTTTTTATTTTACTTACTATTTACGCCCATATGCTCGCTAATGCTTATGCGCATAATGTGGATTACCCAATATTCAATGCTTGCTACAGATGCAGTTAACCGTATTGAAGAATTGCTCGCCGCCGAGCCGTTAGCGCAGCCCAATAGCCCAAAAACGCCTGAAAATTTTGATATCAAATTTTTTACATACCCAAACACCGACAAAAAAGCAATAGACGGCGTGAGCCTTGAGATAAAGCAGGGGAAAACTTTTGCATTTGTCGGCCCGTCGGGCGGTGGTAAAAGCACACTTGCAACATTAATACCACGCTTTTGGGACACGGATGAGGGCGTTGTAAGCATAGGTGGCGTCGATGTGCGAGACATAGAAGAAGATGTGCTTATGCAAAATATATCTTTTGTGTTTCAAAGCACTAATCTTTATAAGGCCAGCATACTGGACAACCTTAAAGAGGGCAAGCCAAACGCTACTTTAGACGAGATACACAAAGCGCTTAAGGCCGCAAGATGCGAGGACATCATAGCAAAGCTGCCTAATGGCATCAACACCATCTACGGCACTAAAGGGGTGTATTTATCGGGCGGAGAGGCGCAGAGAATTGCGCTTGCAAGGGCGATTTTAAAAGATGCTCCAATAATATTGCTAGACGAGGCCACGGCATTTACAGACCCGGAAAACGAACATCAAATTCAGCTTGCGTTTAACGAGCTTACAAAAGGCAAAACCGTTTTGATGATAGCGCACAGACTCACTACCATAAAAAATGCGGACATGATTTATGTAGTTGACGGCGGAAAAATAATAGAGAGCGGAACACATGATCAGCTTTTGGCAAACAGCGGGCTGTACAGCGACATGTGGAGCGAGTACAACAACACATTTATGTGGAGCGAGGTGGATGCATAATGATTAAATATTTACAAAATGTTTTTGCCCTTACGCACAAGGGCGCTAAAGAGCTTTATAAGGCTGTTATTGCAACTATATTTATAAACCTAATTATCATGGCAATCAGCGGCATATCTTTTTACTTTATCAGCGACACCCTTGCGGCTATTTCGGCAGAAACCCAGCCTGTTTACAAAATATCGGTTTACATTATATACACCGTATTCATGTTTATTTTACTTGCGGTTGCATACTACATGCAATACAACTATTGCTATGTGTCTGCCTACGAAGAGAGCGCAAACATGCGCATAAACCTAGCGGAATCACTGCGCAAATTACCTTTGTCTTTCTTCGGCAAAAAAGATTTATCCGACCTTACCTCTACTATTATGACCGATGTATCTGTGATTGAAAACGCGTTTTCTCACTTTATTCCCAATTTTATAGGCTCTATTATCTCTACTATTATTATTGGTTTTGGCCTGTTTTTGTTCGATTGGCGCCTTGCATTGTCGCTTATTTGGGTTATACCTGTGTCGTTCGGTCTTTGTTTTGCAACAAAAAAGCTGCAAGATGCGCAGGTGCTTAAAACTTCTAAAATAAGATTGACGTGCCTAGACAAAATACAAGAGTGCATCGAAAACATCAAGGATATAAAGTCTAACAGCCGCACTAATGCGCACCTTGACATTATGAATACTCACTTAGAAGAGAACGAAAAAGCACAATTCAAGTCAGAATTTGTAACAGGTGTTTTTGTCACATTTTCGCAGATGATACTAAAACTTGGCATTGCTACTACAACTCTTGTAGGCGTTGTGCTTTTGGCGTCGGGCAAAATAGAGCTTTTGACACTGCTTGCATTTTTAATGATAGCGTCCAGAATATACGACCCGCTCTCAGGCGCGCTTATAAATCTTGCCGCAATATTTATATCGCTAAAAAGTGTCGACAGGATGAAAGAATTTAACGGCACTAAGGTGCAAACCGGCAAAGACAGCCTTAACCCTGACGGCTATGACATCGCCTTTGAAAACGTTAACTTTAGCTACGACACAAGCGAGACTGTTTTAAACAGCGTTAGCTTTACGGCAAAACAGGGCGAAATTACAGCGCTCGTAGGCCCGTCGGGCGGCGGTAAATCCACCGCGATGAAGCTGGCAGCAAGGTTTTGGGACATAGATGGCGGCAAAATAACGGTCGGCAACGAGGATATATCCAAAATAGACCCTGAGACACTGTTAAAAGAGATTTCAATAGTTTTTCAAGACGTTACACTCTTTAATAATTCCGTTATGGAAAACATACGCATAGGAAAAAAAGGCGCAAGCGACGAAGAAGTTATAGCGGCCGCAAAAAATGCAATGTGCCATGATTTTATTATGAACATGCCCGACGGCTACAACACTTTAATAGGTGAAAACGGCTCCAATTTATCGGGTGGCGAAAGGCAAAGGCTCTCTATTGCAAGGGCGCTTTTAAAAAACGCACCAATAGTGCTTTTAGACGAGGCCACATCGTCTCTTGATATACAAAACGAGAGCGCAGTGCAAGAGGCTATATCTCGCCTTACAAAGGATAAAACTGTGATAGTTATAGCGCACAGGATGAGAACCATTGCCGGGGCAAATAAAATTATACTATTAAAAGACGGCAAAGTTTCTGCCGAGGGTGCGCACAAAGAACTGTTAAGCAAATCTAAAGACTATGAAAACATGATAAACCTGCAGACGGCAAGCGCAAAATGGGTACTTGAATAAAATGCTAAGGGGGCAGCTTTTAGACGGGCTACCCCCTTAGAAAAATTTAACAAATATAAATTAGGAGAGCGAAAATGGCTAAAAACATATTTTTATCTCAGGCCAAAACACACTTAATTAGCACATATGGCAAAACGTTAGGCAACACAATAGCAGAGGCTTCTATAAGGCGGTTTGAAGCACTTTGCACTGAAAACGAGGATGAGCCAAAGGCTATGCACCCACATACACACGTAAAGATATACCCGTGTATAGCTGTTATAGATGCACAAATTAAAAACGGTATATCAAGAGAAAATGCACTTGCCTTCATGTTTGATTTTATAAAATTCAGAAGTTTAAATGCCGCAAAGTTTGTAAAAAAACTTATGAAAATACCGCTTATATACAAAAAAATGCCCAGGATGTTTGGTACCATGACAAAGAAAAACTTTGGCACAAGGCAAAATTTTGACGCCGTTTACCACGAAATATCTGATAAGCAAATGCATTTTGACATGATAAAATGTCCCTACCACGACATATGCACAAAATATGGATACCCTGAAATAACAACGGCATTTTGCCGTGGTGACGACATAGTATACGGCGATATGCACCCCAAACTTATTTGGGGGCGAACAAAAACAATAGGCGATGGCGACAGCGTATGTAACTTTAAACTAACTTTAAAAGAATGATGAAAGGATTTTGCAATGTCTGATGTTTTATTTTGGGATAAAGTGTCTTTATTCTACTCAAAATTTATGAAAAATAACGATTTAGTGTACAAAAAAAGTAGCGATACCATAAAACCGTTTTTACAAAAAGACATGCATGTCTTAGAGCTTGCATGTGGCACAGGCCAGTTTACATCACTGCTCTCTTGCAGTGTTAAGCGGTGGATTGCCACGGATTTTTCCAAAAAAATGGTAGACGAGGCACGGGCAAACTCAACATGCGAAAATGTAGTATATAAACCGCTTGACGCAACAAACACAGGCTATGACGATAGCAGTTTTGACGCTGTAATAATAGCTAATGCGCTACATATAATGCCCGCACCAAAGCTTGCACTAAAAGAAATTAACAGGGTATTAAAGCCGAGCGGGCTTTTATTTGCACCCACATTTGTGTACGACCAAAACATACCCAAATTGAGGATGTGGTTACTAGAAAAAATAGGGTTTCGCACCTACAATAAGTGGCAAAGTAGCGAGCTCGCTAATTTAGTTGGGCAAAATAATTTTAAAGTAAAATCCAGTGAGGTTATCCATGCAAAGCCTCTTAGCGAGTGTGTAATAATTGCAACAAAAAAACAGCTAAAGACGTAAAATATAAAGGATTTTACATCAAATACTGCAGCTAAAAGCATTAGCCTGTTTTAATTAAAAGGCAAATAGCCACTCAATTTACCGAGGCATAAAAAATCTTGCTTGTGCTGTAAGTTAAATGCTTTGCAAGCAAGTGTACTGCGGACACATGCTTTTTTGTACTATGTAAACAATCTGCAAAGCAAAGCGAAGTTAAATTAAGTGTAGCGAATTATTTTTGCACATAAAAACTTAAGCGGTAGCCGTGTTGTACGGCTACCGCTTAAGTTAATTGTACCAATATTAATTGCCCCTGTAGCATATAAAAATATTACATGTTTTGTGCAAATTTCGGTTTGTCTGACATAAGCATTACCATTACTGCCTTTTGTGCGTGCAGGCGGTTTTCTGCCTCGTCAAATATCTCGTCTGCATGTTCTTCAAAAACTTTTGCAGTTATTTCCTCGCCCCTGTGTGCAGGCAAGCAGTGCTGCACCATAACGTCTTTGTTTGCAAGGGCAATTATCTCATCGTTAATTTGGTAGCCCTCAAAGGCTATTTTCCTGCGCTGCGACTCCTCCTCTTGGCCCATACTTGTCCAAACATCAGTCACTAGCACATCTGCGCCCTTTGCGCCCTCTTTGGGGTCTGTGCAAAGGTTAAAGCAGCTGTATTCACTCGCAAACTCAAGCACATCATCGGCAGGTCTGTAATTATCCGGGCAAACTGCCGTTACGCTCATGCCTACTTTTAATGCGCCAACAATAAGGCTGTTTGCCATGTTGTTACCGTCGCCTATATAACACATTTTCAAGCCCTCTAGCTTCCCTTTGTGCTCTCTTATAGTCTGCAAATCTGCCAAAACTTGGCATGGGTGTGCATAATCTGTCAGTCCGTTTATTACAGGTATACCCGAGTGTTTTGCAAGGGCTTCAACTTCTTCTTGCTCAAAAGTACGTATCATAATGCCGTCAAAGTATCTGCCTAACACCCTAGCTGTGTCCTCTACAGGCTCACCTCTGCCAATTTGTAAATCGTTAGTATTTAGGTAAACGCCCTGGCCGCCAAGTTGGTAAGCACCTACCTCAAAGCTTGTGCGTGTGCGTGTAGATGCCTTTGCAAAAATAAGCGCAATGCTCTTCCCCTCAAGATATGTCTGTTTTTTTCCGCAGCGCTTTTCAAATTTAAGCTCGTCTGCTAAATCTAAAATATCAATTATGTCCTGTTTGCTCAAATCGCCCATCTTTAATAGGTGTTCCATCTTGTCACTTCTCTTTCACTTTTATTTATTGCCTTTATGCTATTAAAAACTACAAAGCACTTTGTTAATTATATAAACTGCTTTGTCTATCTCTTCTTTTGAAACGGTAAGCGGTGGCAAAAGGCGCAATTTAGTTTTTGCCGTTAGGCACAAAAGCCCATTTTGCATACAGCCGTCAAGCACTTGTTTTGCCTGTATATTTTCCTCTAAAGTAATGCCGAGCATAAGGCCCAAGCCCTCTGCGCTTTTTACATGCGGCAACTTTAAAATTTCTTCTTTTAAATAGCGGCCCTTAGCCCTTACATCTTGCAAAAATTCATCGGTAATTGTTTGCATTACCGCATTTGCACCTGCGCATGCCACAGGATTTGCACCGTATGTACTTCCATGGTCACCCGGAACAAACACATCTTGCACCTTCTCGCCCATTAAAGCGGCTCCTATCGGCAAGCCTCCGCCAAGGCCTTTTGCCAATGTAACTATGTCCGGCATTATGCCATAGTGCTCACAGCTAAGGGTATACCCTGTGCGGCCTATCCCTGTTTGCACCTCGTCTACAATTAAAAGTGCATCGTTTTCTTTGCACCACGCCGCCACTTTTTTTAAGTAATCGTCTGTAAGCGGAATTACTCCGCCCTCTCCCTGTACGGTTTCAAGCATAACGGCGCATACGCCGCCCGCGCCTTGAGCAACGCTTAAAAAATCTTCAAAATCGTGCGCATCGGCATATACAAACCCGTCAGGAAACGGCATAAAATGCTTATGAAAGCTATCTTGGCCTGTTGCCTTTAGCATTGCAATTGTGCGCCCGTGAAAACTATTTTTTAAAGTGACAATAGTATGTCTTGCCTCTTTATATTTTTCGCTAGAGTATTTGCGCGCCAGTTTTACAGCGCACTCGTTTGCCTCGGCACCACTATTTGCAAAAAAAACTTTTTTCATGCCCGTGCGCTCGCACAGTGTCTTAGCAAGTTGCACACACGGCTGAGTGTAATATAAATTACTGATATGCTGTAACTTATTTGCTTGCTCACAGACAGCTTGTACCCAGTTTGCATCGCAAAAACCAAGGCTGTTTACGCCTATGCCACTTGTGAAGTCAAGGTATTCTTTGCCGTTTTCATCGTATGCTGTGCACCCCTTAGAATTAACCAGGGCGAGGTCGTTTCTAGCATACGTATTAGCTATAAACTGCGCATCGTGTTTTTTTAAATCTTTGTTTATGTTGCAATATTCAGCGCTCATTTTTTTCACTCCTCATTTTTATAAAGCAATGTGCCGCTACCCTTGTCTGAAAACAACTCCATCAGCACTGAATGTAACATTCTACCGTCAATAATTGCCGCTGCCTTAACGCCTTTTTTTATGCATTCTACACAGCCTTCAATCTTAGGTATCATGCCGCCCACAATTATTTTTTTGTCTATTAACTCTTGCACCTGAGAAATTTCCACAGCTTCTATCAATGATGATTCATCGTCTTTATCTCGAAGCAGCCCACTCACATCTGTCATGCTTATCAGCTTTGTGGCCTTAAGCGCCACGGCCAGTTTACATGCAGCTGTGTCGGCATTAATGTTATATGCCGTACCGTTTTTATCCATACCTACAGTGGCAATAACCGGTATAAATCCGCTGTCCATAAGGTAATTAACAAGCGTTACGTCTACGTCTATTATTTCTCCTACAAAGCCTAAATCGGGCGATGTTTGCATCTTTTCGCACTGCAATATATTGCCGTCCAACCCACATAAACCCACGCCATAGCCACGCAAAAGCGCAACTAAATCTTTGTTTACCTTGCCCGCAAGTACCTGCTGGACAACGTCCATAGTCTCTGCATCTGTCACACGCAAACCATTAATAAACTGCGCTTCTTTTCCAATTTTCTGTAAATGGTTGTTAATTTCAGGGCCGCCGCCATGCACGAGAATAACACGCACACCCAAGAGCGATAATGTGACCAGGTCGTTCATGACACCGGCTTTTAGCTTTTCGCTCTCCATGGCACTGCCGCCATATTTTACAACGATAGTCTTGCCTCTGTACTCGCAAATATATGGCTGTGCCTCGTTTAAAATACGCACCATTTGCGTAGCATTAATTCTCTCATTCTCGCTCATATAACTCTCTCCCACAACAGTAAAATTTCGTCGTTAAATTTTGCACTTTAAAAACTACTACCACACATATTAAGTGCGGTAATCGCCGTTTATTTTTACATACTCATAAGTTAAATCGCAGCCCCATGCAACAGCGCTGCAATCGCCGTCATTCATCTCAATTAGTATTTGTATTTCATCGCTCGCCAATACTTTTTTTGCAACGTCCTCGCTATATTCTGCGCGCTGAGCATTCTCACAGACTGTGACGCTGCCGTACTCACTTTTCAGCGTTATTGACACAGCGTCAATGCTAAAGTCGCCCGGAGTATAACCCACGGCACACAGTGCGCGTCCCCAGTTTGCATCCTCGCCAAACATTGCAGACTTAAACAGGTCAGAGCATATTACACTCTTACCTATTGCACGTGCGTTTTCTATTGTGTTCGCTGTGCCAACAAAGCACTCAAGCAGCTTTCCAGCGCCCTCGCCGTCGCGTGCTATCTCACGTGACATATGCGATGTAACCGTTTTTAAAGCCTTTGTAAAAATTACATATTCTTCGTTTTTACACGTTATTTCGCTATTTTGTGCAAGCCCATTAGCCATAATCAGCACAGTGTCGTTTGTTGAGGTGTCGCCGTCAACACTCACCTGATTGAATGTATCTTTCACGTCTTCGCTCAGCGCTTTTTGCAAGAGCTCTGGCGTTATAGCCACGTCTGTAGTAATAAAAATAAGCATTGTAGCCATGTTTGGGTGTATCATGCCACTGCCCTTGCCAATGGCCCCTATATGACAAGTTTTACCGCCAAGCTCAAACTCAAATGCTATTTCTTTTATATGTGTATCTGTTGTCATTATCGCCTCTGCAGCGGTAGCGCTACCTGTTTCGCTAAGGCAAGCTACAACGTTTGGCACGCCTTTTTCAAATGGGTCAATAAGCAGCTCGAGCCCTATTACACCTGTTGAATTCACAAGTACATCCTCAGTTTGCACACCCATATTGTTTGCAACAATATTACATATTTGCAAGGCTATTTCTTGCCCGTTTGGGTTGCACGTGTTTGCATTGCCGCTATTGCAAATAATTGCCTGTGCCTTACCGCTTTGCAAGTGCTTTTTTGTGACAATAAGCGGCGCACCTTTTACTTTGTTTTGCGTAAATACGCCTGCAGCGCTAGCTAAAACACTGCTTTTTATTAGCGCAAGGTCTAATTTAGTTTTATTTTTGCGTATACCGCAGTGAACACCGCCTGCAGTAAATCCTTTTGCGGCACAAACGCCACCGCTACATTTTATCATCTTTCTTCCCCTTTTTAATGCCTAATTATAAAAACCATCACAATTACAGCTTACTCTATTTAGTATGTTTATTCAAGTCCCTCTCGCTCAAAAATCCCGAGCATCAAGTTCATGCATTGTATTGCCGCTCCGGATGAGCCTTTGCCCAAATTATCAAAAACACTTGTGAGCAATATTTTGTCGCCATCGTTATAAACATAAACTTCCATCTTATCGCTGCCGGCAACTAAATTAGCAGGCAAAAAACCGTCTTGCGGTGCACTGCCCATTGCATTTACATTGATGCCATCCTCGCCACTGTAATAGTCGTTTAGGCATGTGTATATTTCCTGTGCAGTGGTACCATCGGCAAATTGATTTAAAAATAAAGGCACATTCACAGACATGCCGCGTGGAAAATCTGCAACAATCGGACTGAATATAGGCTCAAAATCAAGTCCGGTAACGTTGCACATCTCCGGTAAATGCTTGTGCTTTAAAGCCAGCGCATAGCTGCGTGGGGCATCTAAAGAAACGTGTCTTTGCTTATTCTCATAATCGGCTATCATTGCATTACCGCCGCCTGTATACCCTGTTATAGAGTAACAGCTAACTTTGGCACTTTGTGGCAATAAGCCCTTTTGTACAAGCGGTGCAACAAGCGCAATAAAGCCGCTTGCGTGGCAGCCGGGCACTGCAGTGCGATAAGACTGTTTTATGGCCTCGCGCCTCGCGCCTATTTCCGGAAAACCATAAACCCAGCCGCTGTCTGTACGGTGTGCGGTGCTTGTGTCGCATATTTTTACATTTTTATTCAGCCGTGGCACTATCTCTTTTGCGGCCGCATCCGGCAGGCAAAGCATAACCAGGTCTGCGCTGTTTGCAGCTTCAGTGCGCGCCTGTATATCTTTGCGCTTGTCCTCTTCGATATTTATTAATTGTACATACTTGTGCTCGCCGAGCCTTTGCTTTATCCTAAGCCCTGTTGTACCTACGCTGCCGTCAATAAAAATTTTATACATTTTCTCGCCTACTTTTTGTATATTTATTCATAATCAATGTATATTATACACTGGTTTGTTGTAAAAATCAAGCGTTTTATAAAAAATGTATAAATGCAATAAACAAAGATAAAAAGCGCCAGCAAAAATGTGTTTTTGCACAAAACATGACTGGTAAGCACATATTTATGACAAGCAGCCTTTTTTATCAGCACTTAAATATGCGCATTTTATGCTATTATGGAAATAATCCGCATATCTTTTACGGATTATTTATAGCTTATTTTATGGCGGTGCTACGCATATGCCAATTTATATAATGCAACGCATTATA
>CAYJBO010000015.1:0-40814 GCA_964368295.1 uncultured Bacteroides sp. | reverse complement strand
ACGACCACGCTGACGAGGACGAGCACGACCATGCTGACGAGGACGAGCACGACCATGAGGAAACCGGACACGAGGACGAGCACGTTTGGCTATCTTTAAATAACGCCATAGCGATATGCGGCATATTAGAGGGCGCATTGTCTGAGCTTGATGCCGACAACGCCGCCACTTACGAGGCAAATTTAGCGAGCTACGTTGCATTGCTTAGCGAGCTCGATGAATCTTTTGAGAGCGCTATTGAAGCAGCGCCAAGAGACACTCTTGTGTTTACAGACAGGTTCCCGTTTTTATACCTAATGCAGGACTACGACGTTAATTACTACGCTGCGTTCCAGGGCTGCTCTGCAGAGACAGAGGCCACATTCCAGACAGTTGCGTTTTTATCTGACAAGGTAGATGAGCTTGATATAAAAACGCTTTTGATACTTGAAAACGGCCTTGCAGACCTTGCGCAAACTGTTAGCGATAACAGCGAGGACCAGGATTGTCAAATTTTAGAGCTCAACTCTATTCAGTCTATATCGGCAGATGAGCTTGCGTCCGGCGAAACCTATTACTCAATAATGCAAAGCAACCTAGAAATATTAAAAACAGCCCTACAATAACGGGCATTTAGGAGATAGCCATGGAAGTTTCATGCAACAACCTCACGGTGGGTTACAACGGCACGCCACTACACAAGGACATCAACTTTAAAATACCTGCCGGCTCTTACACATGCATTGTTGGCGACAACGGTGTTGGCAAAAGCACGCTTATTAAGACAATGCTTGGCCTGCTTGCGCCAATTAGCGGCAGTGTTATTATTGGCAATGCACAAAAAAATGCAGACATAGGCTACTTGCCGCAGCAGACACAGGTGCAAAAAGATTTTCCTGCCTGTGTTTATGAGGTTGTTCTCTCCGGCTGTCTTAACAAAATTGGTCTGCGCCCTTTTTATAACAGGGCAGAAAAAAAGCTTGCCAAAGACATGATGAAAAAGCTTGGTATATCGCACCTTGCTAAAAAGAGTTACAGCCGGCTTTCGGGCGGGCAGCAGCAGAGGGCGCTGCTTGCAAGGGCGCTTTGTGCCACCGATAAAATATTGCTTTTAGACGAGCCTACTGCGGGCCTTGACATTGCGTCTACTGCAGATTTTTACAGAATAATAAAAGAATTAAACGACGAAGGCACGACTATTATAATGATAACTCACAATTTACAAGACGCCATAGCCGACGCAAATTACATCCTGTGCATAAACACCGGCGAGGTTTTATTTATGCCAAAAAGCGCATACGAGGATATAAAAAATGGATAATGCATTTAGCACTTTAATAGAGTATTTGTCGTATCCGTTTGTAATATATGCGCTTATTGTAGGCGTGCTTATAGCGCTGTGCTCGTCGTTACTTGGCGCAACGCTTGTGCTTAAAAGGTTCTCTTACATAGGCGATGGACTGTCTCACATTGCGTTTGGCGGCATAGCAATAGCGTCTGTGCTAGACATTGCCGACCAAGATTTGCTGGTTTTCCCAATAACGGCAATTGCTGCAGTTTTACTGCTTAGGATAGGCACAAATGCAAAGATTAACGGGGATGCCGCCATTGCAATGATGTCTGTTGGCTCGCTTGCCGTAGGGTACTTGCTCATGAGCGTATTCTCGGTGTCGTCTAACCTTGCCGGCGACGTTTGCACCACATTATTTGGCGCTACGTCAATACTAACCCTCACCATAGTAGACGTTATTACCTGCATTATTTTGTCTATTTTTGTAATAATTATTTTTATTATTTTTTACAACAAAATTTTTGCCATCACCTTTGACGAAAACTTTGGCAAGGCTATAGGATTAAACGTTAATGCGTATAATTTACTCATTGCAATTACAATTTCTGCAGTTATTGTTGTAGCCATGAACTTAGTTGGCACGCTTTTGATAAGCGCCTTGGTGGTGTTTCCTGCTCTGTCGTCTATGCGTGTTTTTCACAATTTTAAAGCGGTTATTCTCTCGTCGGTTGTCGTGTCTGTAATTTGTGCTTTTAGCGGCGTTATAATTTCTATAATGTACGGCACGCCTGTAGGCAGCACCATTGTAACTGCAAATATTGTTGTTTTTGGCATTGCTTGTGCGCTGTCTAAAAAGGCAGGCGCAAGGGCATAGGGGTAGTTTTAACTTCTCAACAATTTTGAGCATGCTCAAAATCAACTCTTGCACTTATTCCATGCTTTTAAAATAAATAAAAAGCTATTAATATCGGTTTGCGCCGATGTTAATAGCTTTTTTATGTTGTTATATTTTACCGTTACATTTATTATAGTATTTTTTTTAACAAGCTGAGCTGACTATAGTCGCACGGTTTTACGTATTTTTTTTGGATAAAAGCACTATTGTCTCGACATGGTTTGTTTTTGGGAACATGTCTACTGGCAGTACTGTCATAACACTGTAGCCGTTTTCGCAAAGGTATTTTGTGTCTCGTGCCGCTGTTGCAGGGTTGCAGCTTATCATAACTATGCGCTGTGGCGACATTTTACAGACTGCGTTCAGCGTTGCCTCGTCACAGCCTTTGCGTGGAGGGTCCATAACAACTACTGTTGGGCGCTCGCCGTCGCTGAGCAGTTTTTCTGCCGCTTTTGCTGCGTCTGCGCAAATAAAAGTTGCATTGCTTGCGCCGCAGTCCAGTGCGTTTTGCCGCGCGCTCTCTACCGATTCGGGGATTATCTCTGCGCCTATTAGTTTTTTACATGGCTGTAAAAGGTTCATCGCTAGGCCTATTGTGCCGGCGCCACAATACAAATCTAACAGTATATCGTTGCTTTTAAGCTGTGCAAGTTTTGCCGCATACATGTATAAATTTTCGGCAGAGGGCGTGTTTACCTGAAAAAAAGACAGTGGGTTTAACGCAACCCTCACGCCGCAAAGCGTGTCGTCCAGCGTGCCGTTGCCAACTAGGTTTATGCATGTTTTGCCTGTTATAACGTTTGTTTTTTGTGTGTTTACGTTTAGCACTATTGTTTTTACGCAGGGGAATTTAGAGCAGAGTTCTGCGCTAAATTCTTGTTCAAACTGGAGTTTTTTACCGTTTATAACGAGGCACACCATTACGTTGCCTGTGCTTGTGGCGTGGCGCAAATAGATGTGGCGGACTAGGCCTTTGTGGGTGCTCTCGTCGTATGCTTTTATGCCGTATTTTGCAAATAGTGTACAGCAATAGTCTGCTATATCGTTTAAAATTTGCGGTTGTAGCGTGCAATTTTTACAGGGTACTACTCTGTGGCTGCGCTTTGCGTAAAAGCCGTAGCGCACTTCTTTTTCGCCCTCTGTTTGGACTAGCGGGTACTGCACTTTGTTGCGGTACATGTGCTCTTGTGGTGATGGGAGGATTGGTTGCATATTGAGTTCTGGTTGTTTAAATCCGCCTATTCTGCACATTGCATCGAGCACGAATTTTTGCTTTTCTATAAGCTCGCGCTCGTACGTGATGTGTGCAAAGCAACAGCCGCCGCATTTGTTGTATATGTCACAAGTTGGCTGGCGTCTATCGGGGGAGGGGGTTATTATTTTTTGGATTATTCCGTATGCATGGGTTTTTAGCACTTTTATTATTTTAATCTCCGCTATGTCGTTTGGCGCGCTGGACGGGACGAATACTGTCATGCCGTCTACCTTACAAACGCCGTTGCCATCGTTTGACAGGGATATTATTTCTGCTGTTATTACGCTGTTTTTTGTTAGTGGCATCGTTTTGTGCTCCGTCCTTCCGGTTTTTCCGCTTTTTTGAAAAAAAGCTTGGCAAAAAACTTTAACATTGGGTGTTTTAATACGTATGTTTGCTTGTTTAAATTTGTTTTAATATGTTTTTTAATGCCTCGCAAGTGCGCTTTGGTTTTAAATTTATTGCAAGCATTTTTAAGCTCGCTTATTATAAAAACTCTTGGCAAAAAACTTTAACATTGGGTGTTTTAATGCGTATGTTTGCTTGTTTAAATTTGTTTAAATATGTTTTTTAGTGCCGCGCAAGTGCGCTTTGGTTTTAATTTTATTGCAAGCATTTTTAAGCATGCTCATCAACAGCTTAATTAGTCCTCTAAAAGGTTTTCTCGCATGCTCAAAATCATTTCTTTAGTTACGTCGCAATTTTCAAGCAGGTACGTTTCAAAGTTGTCGTAGCGCTCGTCTATTGCGTTTAATGTGCCTTGAAGCAGCTCCTTTTTTACGCCCATAATTTCCTGGGCTAGCTTTGCCGCCTCTTCTTCGCCCATCGTTGGGCTCACTGCTTCTATAAACTTGCGGCGGCTTTTATCCCTAGTATTATTTGTAACAAGGTAGTCGGCAATAATGTCCTCATCGCTGACGCCAAGCACCCGCAAAATAAGTGCCGCGGCCACGCCTGTGCGGTCTTTACCCGCCGTGCAGTGAAACAGCAGCGGTGTTTTATTTTCTGCCAGCTGCTTAAACAAAATTTTGTATGCTGGGTTGTTAAAGGGCAGGTGTTTATAAGAGCCCTGCACCTCTATTAGCATCTTCTCAACGCCTACTTTGCCCTCTGCAAAAATTGCCGCAAGGTCAAGGCGTATCTCATTGCCGTCCGCGTCGTAAAGCGCCGACTTCTCAATGTAGTTTACCTCGTCGTAAACGGGGTTTGGGTCTGCCTTGCGCTCTGTAGAAGACCTAAAATCTATTACTGTTTTTATGCCCAGTGAGCGAAACAGTTCTACGTCTTTTTCGGTTGTGATTTTTGACAGCGCCCCCGTGCGGTAAATAATACCCCTTTTTACTTTTTTGCCACCCATGCCAACGTAGCCGCCAAGCTCCCTAAAATTTTCGCATTTTTCGTAGCTCAATGGTGTGCCCGGTATAAAATTTTGCATTATTAATTCTCCATCATTTATATTTTTTGCTTTATTATCGTACTTTTCTAAAAAAGAATGCTTTTTTCCGCCCTGTGAGTATGCCGGCAGCATGTCTAAATTTACATTGTGCAAACTGCAAAAAATGTTGTAGTCAGCCGCTGGATTTACGCTGCGTAAATACTCGACAAAACGCTTTGCCTGTACCCTTGCGCCCGTATTTTCGCTCTCTGGGTCGCGCTCTGTCATGCGGCAAGCACAGCGTAAAAAATCAAGCGCATTATACTTTACCCACGCCTTTATATCGCTCTCTCTAACAAGGCAAAGTGGGCGCAAAAGTTCCATGCCCTCATAGTTTGTGCTGTGCAGTTTTGGCATCATTGTCTTTAGCTCTGCGCCCCACACCATGCTCATCAGCGTTGTCTCTACAATGTCGTCAAAGTGATGGCCCAGCGCTATTTTATTGCAGCCCAGCTGCTTTGCATTTTTGTAAAGGTGCCCACGGCGCATGCGCGCGCACATATAACATGGCGACTTATCCATGTCCGCAACAACGTCAAAAATATCGGTGTTAAATATTGTTAAATTAATGCCCAATTTTTGAGCATTCTCCTCAATTAATGCCCTGTTTTCTGGCAGATATCCCGGGTCCATACACAAATATTCAAGCTCAAACGGCACGTCGGAGTGCTTTTGCAAGTTGCGCAGGCAAAGCGCCAGCAAAAAGCTGTCTTTTCCGCCGCTTATGCAAACGGCAATCTTGTCGCCGCTCTTTATCATATCGTAGTCTTTACAGCCGCCTATAAAGCGGTGCCATATTGTTTTTTTAAATTTTTTTGTTATGCTGTACTGCGGTGCATTTTGCATCGCCATGTTTTTGTTTTCTATTTTAATTACCTGCTTTTCGGTTTTTATTTTTAGCTATATAACGATGTAACGTGACTATTTAAGCGAAAATTTTTCAATCACTTCGCCGCTGTTCAGCTCGTGCGTTGTAAATGTGCCGCTGTCGTAAACTGCATAGCTATGCACGCCGTCACCCTTTGGCAAAGACAAACTGCCAGGATTTAAAAATACATAGTCGCCTTTATCCGCAAGCTCCCTCAAGTGTGTGTGGCCGTGTATTAGCACGCTGCCTTTTTTAAATTTTGGCATTGCCTGCTCGTTAAAAACATGGCCGTGTGTAAAAAATAGCTCTGTATCACCGTCAAATATTGTAACACTGTCGCCCATCATAGGGAAGTCTAACACCATCTGGTCAACCTCGCTGTCGCAGTTGCCGCGCGCCGCAAGTATTTTATCTTTGCGTGCATTTAGCATGTCAAACACCTCTTGAGGTGCGTATTTTTCAGGCAGAGGGTTGCGTGGCCCGTGGTAAAGCAAATCGCCAAGCAACACAAGTTTATCGTAATTTCCATCGTCAAATATTTGGCACAGCTTGCCCGCATAATGTGCCGAGCCGTGTATGTCACCCGATATTAGTAGTTTCATTTGTTTCTCCTTTTGCAGTGCTTAATTTAATTTTTTACAAGTATATAATAACCTTTTTTATGCCTTGCAGTCAATTTAAAATGCAGTATTTGTCGTGTTTGTTTTTAAAGCCAACTGCAAAGCTCCATATCAACACGCCCGTCGGGCAAAAACACAACGCCCTCGCCCAGCAGTAAATCTCGCTGTACTTGTGGGCCGCCAAACGCAAAACCTGTACAAACACCGCCATTTTTAAACACAACACGGTGGCAAGGTATAACACCCGGCTGTGGGTTTTTGTGCAGTGCGTACCCCACAATGCGCGATGCCTTTGGGTTGCCTGCCAGCGCCGCAACCTTACCGTAATTTAGCACTTTACCCTTTGGTATTTGCTTTACTACTTCGTATATTTTTTCAGAAAACATAATCTACTCCCGATACTGTTTTATGGTTTATATCTTTTACAATTAGCATTTTACCTCTTGCCGTGAGCATGCTCAACCCCTGTGTAAAACTGCTAGCCGTGCGGCATGCGCCGCCTTTTACAGAATTGCTACCGTACGGCATGCTCAACCCCTGTGTAAAACTGCTAGCCGTGCGGCATGCGCCGCCCTCAAATTGCCGGCAGATTTTTACAGGGCTTTTATTGCGTTTTTACCTTTGCTTTTTATACGTGCTTCAACGGCAATAAAAAACAACTTTATACCGCCATTTTTAATAAACAAAGCCCTTGCAATAGCAAGAGCATTTGTATGTTATTACACAGCCTTTTAATGTGCCTAAAAAGCGCCCACAAAATTCCTATCGCCTTTTATAAAATATACATCGGCACACCGCTTGGTCTTGGGTTTTTATTGCATCTTACAAAAATTTTGCTCGGGGTTTTGCGGCGTCTTTGTTTTTAGCCGCTGCGTTTTACTGCACGTCCTCTACTACTTCCTGCTCGGTTTCGGCCGGGTCTTCTGCGCTAACTTGCGCTGCAGCAGTTTGCCCTGCAAGCCGCTCTGCCCGCTCTCTTCTGTATTTTTCAGGGTCGTTTGGGTCAAAATTTAAAAAGTATATGTAAATTTCAACAATGGCGTTGTATAGCTCCTCGGGTATTTCTCGGCCCAGCTCCATTTGAGAGAGCACCGTAGCGAGCGAGTTGTCCTCATATATCGGCACGCCTGCCTGTGTTGCCACGTCCACAATTTTTTCGGCCACATTGCCCATGCCCGACGCTATTATTACAGGCGCCCTGTGCTCATTGTCGTACTGCAATGCAACGGCGCGCGGCGCGCTTACCCTGCTTGTCTTTTTGTCCTCAAATTTTGACATTTACATTGCTCCTTCCGTCGAATAAATCCGGAAATACCTGTGTTATAGCAAGTGGGGTTGTCTGTGCGCCCACCTTTACATTTTGGCCGTTTAAATCGTAATCGCTCAATATTGTGCTTATGTCCTCACTTATCAGCTCGGCGTTGTCAACAAGCGCCTGAGGCCCAAAAATATCAAGGTCAACAGAGCCTTTTTTAGCCGCTATTACCATCTCCATATAACCTAGCGACTGTATGTCCAATTTAAACAAAAACTGTATTCTATCGTCGTTTTTATTGTAGTTACGGCTGTTGTTTGAGTTGCCCTTTGCGTCCGGGTCCACCCACATTTCTGAGTACATTAGCTTGCCGTTATAGTCCAGCGGTATTATGTTGTGTAAAAGCGGCATATACACGCTTTCGTTAAGCAGCATTGCACGCACAATCTCGCTAAAAATCTCGCGCATCTCGCTGCCAAAAGCACCGCTTAGCGCCTTTTGCGCCATGTTTGAAAACATCTCGGCAAATTTATCCTCACGCACTGCGGATATATAATTTGTGTTGTTAAAAAGCTTCATTAAATTTGCGTTGTCAAGTGCGTTTAGCTCAGTAAGCTGGGCATTAAAGCCCGACATCTGCCTAAAAGATTGCAAGAGTGCATCTTCTGAGCCGTTTTCGTACCTTGCAATGTTAAGCATGAGCATGCTCAAATAAGTGCGCGCCATGCCCATGTCGTTTGTGCGCTCTATATAATTTGCAAGAAAAGGTATAATATCGTTTTGCAGCGTTGCTATGTTTTCGCCACGTGTTGCGCCGGCAAAGCCGCTTTGCAATTTTGCAAGCATGTCAAACAGCTTGTCGTGCCAGCCGGACGGCATGTATTGCGACATTATATTTAAGTTTTGGCTTATGCTTGTCTTTATGTGCTCTGTGGAGGAATAATCGCTAAAACGCTTTAAAAAGTTTAAGATTGCGTCTTTTACCGTGTCGTTTGCGGTGGAGTTATAAACGTTGCGCAGCAGCGAAAAAAGCGGCCCGCTAAACCTGTTTTGCGTGCGCACCTGCGACATAAAATGCTGCTTAAACTCCTCCGGGTTCATCTTCATATGCTGTAAAAACTCGGCCATCTCTTTGGCAATGCCCTCTTCAAGGCCGGGCGTAGACACCGAGCTTTGCATTAAGCTTATTGCGCGCGCAAGCTCGGCCCCAAGGTCCGGCGCCCTTGTTAGCTGCTCTAAAAAAGTTTGCAAATTAGACGAGTATTTTAATGCGGCAGAGTGCATGTCGTTTGCGTTTTTTTGCTCTGCCTTAGAGTCTGCACGCACAACACGCGAGGGGTCTACAATATTTTGTATTTTTGTCTCGCTAGGCTTTTGCACCTCGTAAGCCGCCTTGTTGTTGGCGGTACTGTCGTACGCCGGTGCGGGGTTTGTAATGCCCATTAAATTTGCCATTAAGTCTATCACCTTTATTAAAAATTTTTAATATATCGTCAATTTTGAAAATTTATGCAAAATATGCAACAAAAGCTGAAAAAATAAAGATTATATTGCAGAAATATGGTATAATAATATTAAAACCATTAATTGATATTACAAAAATGGTTACCGCACACTGTTTAAACGCCATTTTTTATTTGCATAGCACTATTTTAACACAAATATGCGCATATGCAAACTGCTTTTTTACAAGTAAGCCACAAGTTAATTTAAAAGGCGACATTTACACGCAATTGCCCCAAAATATTATTAAAAATATATGCAAAAGCCTTATTTATTGACGTTTTTTGCCGATATTAGATTTGTAGAAGCATTTACTTACGGAAGGATATCATTATGAACAAAGTTTCTGACAGCATTTTAGGCGCTTTTTTATACGAGACAAACTCCTTGTTAGAGCAGCTTGACAGCATTGTTTTAAATGGTGAGCAAGCCAATGATTTTACAGAAGATGACGTTAATTCGATATTTAGGATTATGCACACCATCAAGGGCGCGAGTGCTATGATGGAATTTAATTCTATAATGAAAATAGCGCACAGGGCAGAGGACATGTTTGCCATTGTGCGTGATAAATCTATTGCCGTTGTGCCGCAAAACTTACGGCCCGAGCTTTTTGATTTGCTATTTAAGGTAATTGACTTTTTTAGGGAAGAGATTGAAAAAGTAGAGGCCGAAAAGCCACTTACAGAAGATATCGACACCTTGCTTGAAAAAGTTAATAGCTTTGTAGGCCAAATTGACGGCAGCGCCGCTAAAACCGAGGCTACTACGCAAGAGCCCGAGGCTCAGGGCGCCGCAGAAATACCCGCGGAGTTCCCCTTTGGTGTGCGCGTATTTTTTGACGAGGGTAGCGGCATGGAAAACCTGCGTGCCGGCATGATAATTATGAGCGTAAAAGAGATGTGCGACCCGGCCGATTTTGCTTTTATCCCGTCGGACACATCGGCAGAGGACGCACAGAGCGCTATAGTTGCCAACGGATTTTTAATCTGCTTTAGGTCCGACAAAGAGCGTGAGTTTTGCATGCCGTCTATATCCGCAACGCCGTCGGTAAGCGGATACGAAAAGGTAAACGCAGACGTTAGTGAGCCGCCGATGCAAGAGGAGCCCAAGGACACAGCCCCTACCTCAAGCGTGCCCGACGACAAAGCACAGAGCAAAGCGCCTGTTGCACCGGCGCCGCAAAACGCACCGCAGGTACAAGTTAACCACAATAAAGAGAGCCTTATCAGCGTTAACTTAAGCAAGCTGGACCAGCTTCAGGCAGTTGTCGGCGAAATAGTTATCACCGAGTCTATGGTGACATCATCGCCCGACCTCAAGGGCGTTAAATTAGATTTGTTTACAAAGTCTGCACGCCAGCTAAGAAAGCTTACCGACGAGTTGCAAGACGTGTCTATGTCGCTGAGGATGGTGCCACTGTCGGGCACGTTCCAAAAGATGAACCGCATTGTGCGCGACATGAGCAAAAAGCTTGACAAACAGGTAAAACTTACGATATTAGGCGAAAACACCGAGGTTGATAAGACTATAGTAGACACTATAGGCGACCCTATTATGCACATTGTGCGCAACTCTATGGACCACGGCATTGAGACTAGCGCCGCCGACCGTGTTGCCGCCGGCAAAGATGCGTGCGGCGAGCTTACGCTGTCTGCAATGCACACCGGCAGCGAGGTTATTATTGAGATAATAGACGACGGCAAGGGCGTTGACTGCAATGCCGTTTTAAATAAGGCCATACGCAACGGCATTGCCCAAGAGGGCTACGACTACTCCGAAAAAGAGATACTTGCATTTTTGCTTGCGCCGGGTTTTTCAACCAAGGCACAGGTTACTGAGTTCTCGGGCAGGGGAGTGGGTATGGACGTTGTGCGCCAGAATGTAGAGGCCATAGGCGGCACAATTTCTATAAAGAGCGATTATGGCAAGGGCATGTGCACAACGCTAAAAATACCGCTGACAATGGCCATTATGGACGGCATGGAAATTGCCGTTGGCGATTGTATTTTTACACTGCCAATAAACAGCATTAAGCAATCTTTTAAAATTACCGACGGCGACATTATTAGAGACGCAGGCGGCGGCGAGATGTTTAAGTGCCTTGGCACATTTTACCCTGTTTTGCGCCTGAGGGACAGGCTAAAACTTGACGAGGGTTACACAAATATTGACGATGGCATTTTAATATGGCTCGATAACGCAGACGAGAGCTACTGCCTATTTGCAGACGAGCTTTTGGGCGAGCAACAGGTAGTTGTTAAGCCTTTGCCGCAGTATTTAAGCCGCTTTAACACAAAGCGCAACGGCATATCCGGCTGTACAATTTTGGGCGACGGCAACATAAGCTTTATACTAGACGCCTCAAACATATTCTCTCAAACAGACGATTAAGCACACGTGCAACAATACTAAGTGTGTACACACAGCTTGTGCAGCACAAGGCCGCAGGCTATAATACAAAAATGTCAGAACGGAGCATTATACTATGGATGAAAATATATTGTTTGGCATGCAGGACGAATCGCAGGGTGATGAGGAAATAACCCTCAATGTCGATAGTGAAAAATACTTGCTTTTTAAATCGGGTGGGTTGTTGTTTGGCGTTAGGGCGCAAGACGTTGTAGAGATATTGACCACTTTATCTATACGCAAAATACCGCTTGTGCCAAATTACATCCCGGGAATTATAAACCTAAGGGGACAAATTATACCTATTGCAGACGTGCGTGTTATACTTGAGCAAGACAGTAGCGGCGACGACTGCGCCATTATTTTTAACATAGACGAAACGCCTGTGGGCGCACTTGTAGACAGCGTTGAGCGCATGATTGACGTTGTAAAAGACGACATACAAATACTCTCTGACAGCACCACGCAAAAACTTGTCTGTGGCATGTGCGCACTGCCCGACGGTTCTACCATGCTTGTGTTTGACGCAAGCAAGCTGTACATGGATTAATATTAAAAAAGGGGAGTTAGATTTGCAACTTTCTGAATGCTCTATAATTGCAATCAACGAGGATGAATTTAAGCGTCTGTCGGACTTTATACAAAAGTCTTACGGCATTGATTTGACGAAGAAAAAACAGTTTATAATAAGCCGTTTATCGCAGACGTTAAGGGCGATGGGCTACAATAACTTTAACTCGTTTTTAGACGAGGTTTTTGCCTCTAAAGACGGCAAGTTGCTAGAGCTTGTACTTAACAAACTAACGACAAACTACACTTTTTTTATGCGTGAAAAAGAGCATTTTGAGTACTTAAAAAATAAAATGCTGCCCGAGATGGAACAAAAATACGCCCTTAAAAAATCTATCTCTATTTGGAGCGCCGGCTGCTCTTCGGGCGAGGAGCCGTACACAATGTCCATTTACTTAAAAGAATATTTTGACGGCTTGCCCGGCAACTGGGACACAAAAATTTTAGCTACGGACATATCGCAGGCGGCACTTGCAAACGCTAAAAGGGGTACATACAAACGCCCTGCGGACATAGACGACGAGCTATTAAAAAAATACTTTACCGAAAACAGAGATACGGGCCTTTTTACAGTTAAACCACAACTGCGCAGCAACGTTATTTACAAGTACTTTAACCTCATGGAGCCTATAGCTTTTAAACGTAAATTCGACATTATTTTTTGCCGCAACGTTATGATTTACTTTAACCAAGACACGAGGGGCGCCCTTATTGAGAGGTTTCATGGCGCGCTTGAGGACGGCGGCTACTTTGTTACAAGCCACTCTGAGCCGCTGCGTGACAGCGTGCATTTTGAGCAGGTTAGCCCTGCTGTTTACAAAAAGAAATAAACTTTTTACCATTATTATAGTTATTTAACACCTTTGTGCAAGTATGCTTTTACCGCTTACTTGCCATATGTTGTGTATGTTTGTGCTGTAATTTAAAAAATAAATATTTCCGCAAAATTATCTATAAAAAGGAAATTACTATAATGAAAGAAAAAACAAACGAAAAGCTAGAGAGCTACAGCCCTGAAAAAATATACAGCATAAATTTTAAAATAGCAATATGTTTTTTTATAATTATGCCTTTGCCGTATTTAGTAGACGGCGAGGTTTTGCTTAGCACTATAATGCTTGCTCTCGGCGCACTTGCACTGCTTTGTGAAGTGGCTCTTAAAAATAAATTATCCCGCAAAAAAAGAATTTATATTTTATCTTTTAGCGAGATGTTGGCGGTGCTTTTGCCTGCGCTGTTTGGGCTTGGCACACCGCACACCTATACCGTGCTTGTGGGCGGCGTTATACTTACAGGTTTGTTTTTTAAGGTTAAATTAAGCATATTTATTGCACTTTTTGCCGCTTTTATGTCTATAGTTTTTACCGTTTTTAACACTTATTTTATACCCGGTTACAACTTTACGTACCTTATATGGGGCTGTTTATTCATGTCTGTTTCGTCTTTTGCCGCAGTGCTTTTTGTTAAAATAGTAGCCTTGAGAATTGACCACGCTAAAAAGCAAACCGAAGAGATTGAAAAAATTGTTGCCGAGCTTAAAGACAAAATTGCCGAGACAGAAAACCAAAGGCAAGAGCAAGCACAGATGGTTTTTGAAATTAGGTCTATTGCCGCCACGCTTGCAAACTCCGCAGACGAGATGGTGTGCGTTGTGGATAATTTAAAGAGCGGCTCCGACAGGCAGTCTGCCGAGGTTGAGCAGATTGCAAACACGGTTGCCTATGTTTCACAGGCGGGGCGTGCAAATGCCGAGGACGCCCAAACTGCTAAAGCGCTTTTTGACACGTCTAGGGCACGCCTTGTTGAAGGGCAAGAGCAAATGACGACGATGACTGCCGCAATGGGCAATATTACAGAGACGTCTAACCAAATTAACGACATTTTAAACACGATAAACTCTATTGCATCGCAGACAAATATACTTGCACTTAACGCTTCTGTTGAGGCCGCAAGGGCAGGCGCGGCCGGCAAGGGCTTTGCCGTTGTTGCGCAAGAGGTTAGAACACTTGCCACTGCCAGCGCAGAGGTTGTTAAAAACACCGGCCAGATGATAAACAATATTTACAACGCTGTTAGCACGGGCGAAAAAACCGTTAAAGACACGGCGCAAACCTTTAAGGAAATTGCAAACAGCATAGACGATATAATGGACATAATCGAGAAAATCAACTCCTCTTCCAACACGCAGTCCAGCTCCATATCACAAGTAGAGGACAACATACACGGCATATCGGAGGTTATACTCAGCAACTCCTCCACAACACAGCAAACTAGTGATGTTACGCACGATTTGCACCAGCAAATTAAAAAATTGATGGTGCTTACATCATAGCGCGCCGCAATACACCTATTAAAGGTGGTGCAGTTTTACTTAGCACTACATAATAAAAAGCGTATTGCTGTGCAAAAACCACAGCAATACGCTTTATTTTTGGTACAGAACAGGCCTTACAAAACCCGGGTTAAACCGGTGGCTTTAATTAATTGGCTTTTTACGAGCGGCCCCGGCATTTAAAAAAAACCGCACCGAGTATTTTAAAAAAGCCACACAGGGTATATATAAAATCGGCAGCTTTACGCTGCCGATTATTTTTTAGCACGCTATTAATTTTACGCCTACATTTATTATATAGCCGTTTGCATTTGTTTTACTTGCCGTTTGCCGCGCGCGTGCCGGGCTAATGTTCGCCATAACAGACACGGCATTACCTATATAAAATGCCCCAGGGGTTTGGCTTTGTAAGGTCGGGT
This sequence comes from uncultured Bacteroides sp., assembly GCA_964368295.1. GTDB lineage: Bacteria > Bacillota > Clostridia > Oscillospirales > Ruminococcaceae > Ruthenibacterium. The sequence continues at coordinate 25,980 of CAYJBO010000015.1, read as the reverse complement.
TTCATGTCATTGTTCCAAGAGCAGTATGCCTCAGAGTACTTGTCTTTTAAAAACATGGGCAAATATTCTTTAAAATTAGGCGCAAGATCCATTTTTTCGAGCTCGCTTATGCTTGTCCAAAACACTTTGCCCTCATACGTCTCTGAGATAAGTTCGCCTGTATAGTCTTGCGTTTTGTAAAAATAAGTAAAATATTTATCCTTTGTTTCGTTATTAAACCAATACATAAAGCCGCACGGCTTTAAATTGTAAATGTCAAGGCCTGTCTCCTCTTTAATCTCACGCACCGCACTGTCGTAAATAGTCTCGTTATCCTCCACATGGCCGCCGGGAAAAGACATCCCACACCAGCGCAGTACCCTTTGCTGTACAACTACCTCGCCCGTGTCGGCGTTTTGCACCATAACCATGTTTGTTATTTCTAATTTCGACATAGAATAAATCTCCCTTAAACCTTGCGCATTTACAACTTTTTATCTGCAAAATTTTTCGATATAATTATTTAGACATTTTTCAATTACTTTTTTAGCCTCATCGGGGCCCTGCACGTCGTCTACTACCGTTTGCTTGCCCTCTAGCTCTTTATAAATTGTAAAAAAGTGGCTCATCTCGTTAAAAATATGGTCGGGCAACTCTTTTATGTCTGTGTAAGAATTATAAGCAGGGTCGTCAAAAGGTATGGCTATAATCTTCTCGTCAAGCGCGCCTTGGTCTAACATTGTAATAACGCCTATTGGGTAACAGCGCACAAGGCTCATGGTATTAATAACCTCGCTACACACAACAAGCACGTCTAACGGGTCGCCATCATCGGCATAAGTGCGCGGTATTAGGCCATAATTTGCCGGGTAATGCGCAGATGTATATAAAATCCTGTCCAGTATAATGTGGCCTGTCTCTTTGTCTAGCTCGTATTTTTTTTTGCTGCCTTTTTCAATCTCAATTACCGATATAAAATCGCCCGGGTTAATGCGTGACGGGTTTATATTGTGCCAAATATTATTCATATTCTACCCCTATTCTTTGCGCAAGCGCAAATTTAGTTTTTTACACTGTGTCTTTTTAAGCGCACACAGTTTAAAAACAACTATACATCGTAATAATTTGCTATATGTTAAAGTGCAACCGGCACAAACGCGCCGTCCTTAAACATCATAACCTCTTTAAAGCCTATTGTGCGCATAAGCTCTTCCATCTCGTGCATTTTGTAGCCTACTGCGTCAAGCCTGTGCGCATCTGACGATATGGTAACCGGTGCGTGCCGCTCTTTGAGGTGCTTTAACAAAAAATTGTACGGATACTGCATTTGTCTATAGCCCCTGTAGATGCCGCCCGTGTTTATCTCTATAACTCCGCCTGTTTCTATGCATGCATCAAGTGCCTCCAGCGCAATATCTTTGTACTGCTTACTATCCTCGTCAAACATGCAGTTGCCCGTGTTGGCCTTAATTATAATGTCAAAATGCGCTATTATGTCGGGCTTAAAAAGCTGTGCGCTCTCCACCGATAATTTATAAAAATGGCGCACAAGCTCCATCATATCACCGCCGAACATGTCTCTTGCACAGCGCTCTAACACCGGTTTGCCGCAGTCTACCGCATAGTACAGCCCCGTGTGCTCGCAGTAAATTTCGTGCACGCCCGATATAAAATAATCCAGCTCTTTGCGCCTTTTTAAAGGCGTAAAAATGTCTTGCTCCACGCCTGTATAAACACGCATTTTGCCCTTAAAACTGCGCTTTACCTCGTCTATAATTTTTATGTAATCGTCTAAATTATCGTCGTTTACGCCTATGCACCAATCAGAAGTGGGAGAGCTGTGGCTAGACATGCCAAAATCTGTAATGCCCATGCTATACGCCTTTTGCGCCATTTGCATGGGCGTGTTTGCACCGTCGCAAAATGTGCAGTGGTTATGCATAGACGACAGCAATTTTTCTCCGCTTGACGTTATATTTGCACTGTTTTGCAGTGTCATTTCATTGTCTCCTGTTTTGTCTTTGTGTCCACTACGTGCCTAGACGCCATCTCTTTGCGCACGTCGTCTACCGTTATGCCCATGTCTGCCATCATCACAAGTATGTGGTAGCAAAGGTCCGAAACCTCAAATATCGTCTCTCTTTTGTCGTCTTTCATGCAGGCGATAACTACTTCTGTGCACTCCTCGCCAACTTTTTTAAGTATTTTTTCTTTGCCTTTTTCAAACAGGTAAGACGTGTAGCTGCCTTTTGGGCTGTTTTCTTTGCGCTCTAATAGCAGGCCATAAAGCCCCTCTAAAGATATTCTCTGCATGCTTTCGTCCTCAAACAGCACCTTTGTAAAGCAGCTGTCTGTGCCCAAATGGCAAGCCGGCCCTGTTTTTACAACTTGTACAACAAGTGCGTCGTTATCGCAGTCTAGCTTTACCGACACTACATTTTGCACGTTGCCGCTTGTCTCGCCCTTGCGCCATAGCTCTTGCCTTGAGCGGCTAAAAAAGCATGTGCGCTTCTCTGTCATCGTAATTTTAAGGCTCTCCTCGTTCATGTATGCAACTGTCAGTACTTCCTTTGTAAAAAAGTCTTGCACAACGGCAGGCATAAGCCCGTCTTTGTCAAATTTTAATTCTCTTATGTTCATTAATTTCTCCGTTTCTTTTTTCCTTTAATATGTATAAAAACAAGCTATATGCGCCTAAAAAATTATTTATCGCATAATGCTTTGTGGGTATTGCCGTTTAGTGTTTTATGCCGCAGCTGCAACAAAGCGCACCCTTAATTATAGCGCTAAAACGCTATTAATTGCCGTTTTAAGCCTTGCTGCGGGCCGTATATTTAACAAAAATTTACCGTTTACAAGCGCCTTGAGCTTAAAACTCTGCCTTAAAATTTTATTTAAGGCGCATGTTTATATTGCACTCGCTAAGGTATTTTTTTAGCTCTTGTATATTTACCTCGCCAAAATGGAATATACTTGCGGCGAGCCCTGCGTCTACGCCCTCTAGTTGAAACAGGCTGTTAAAATGCTGCATATTGCCTGCGCCACCGCTTGCTATTACAGGTATTTTAACACGTTTAGTAAGCTCTGTAAGCATCTTTATGTCAAAGCCGTTTTTCATGCCGTCGGCATCTATGCTGTTAAGCACAATTTCGCCCGCGCCGGCCGCCTCTCCACGCTCTGCCCACTCCATGGCGTCTATGCCTGTGTTCTCCCTGCCGCCCTTAGAAAAGAGGCAGTACTTGCCGTCTATACACGCCACATCCATAGACAACACAACACATTGGTCGCCGTATTTTTTTGCCGCCTCGGCTATAAGCGAGGGGTTTTTTATGGCGCCCGAGTTTACGCTAACCTTGTCGGCACCGGCGTTTAGCACGCGCTCAAAATCTTGTGTTGTGTTAATGCCTCCGCCCACCGTAAGCGGTATAAATATTTGCTGTGCCACCTGCTCTAATATGTCTACAAAAAGCTTGCGCTTTTCAAAACTTGCTGTAATATCGTAAAAAACAAGCTCGTCCGCACCGTCGTCGTTATATCTTTTTGCAAGCTCTACCGGGTTTTGCACGTCTTGCACGTCCTTAAAATTTACGCCTTTTACAACACGGCCGTCACGTATGTCAAGGCACGGTATAATGCGCTTAGATATCATTATTCACCCTCCGTTGCAAGCACAACCGCCGCTTTTAAATCTATTGCGCCGGTGTAAATTGCCTTGCCCACTATTGCGGAATGTATACCCATTTTGCTGAGTGTTTCTATCTCTTGCATAGAAGAAATACCGCCGCTTGCCGTTATATTTAGCCCCTTTATGCCCGACAGCACGCCATAAATTTCTATGTTTGTGCCGGCCATGGCGCCGTCGCAAGCTATGTCGGTATATATTACGTTTTTAACGCCCATCTCGCACAGCTTTTTGCAAAACTCAACGCCGTTTGTGTCGGTTACGTTTAGCCATCCGTCAACGGCAACAAAGCCGTCTTTTGCGTCCACGCCAACGGCAATTTTTTCTCCATGTTGCTCAACCGCCTGTTTTAAAAACTCGGGGTTTTTTATTGCCGCAGTGCCCAATATAACGCGAAACGCGCCTGCATCTAAGTACTTTTGCACACGCTCTAAATCACGTATGCCGCCGCCAATTTCAACTTTCATATCGGTGGCCTTTATAATTTGCTGTACTGCTGAATAGTTTGATAACTCGCCATCTTTTGCGCCGTCTAAATCCACTACGTGCAAAAATTTTGCGCCGTCGCTTGCAAACTGCTTTGCAACTGCGGCGGGCTCTGACGAGTAGACGTCCACGCAGTTATAGTCGCCCCTTGTAAGGCGCACTACCTTGCCGTCTTTTAAGTCTATTGCAGGGAAAATATACATATGCCTCTCCGTTTCTGGGTTAAAATATATTTTAAATAGGCTGCAACCGCCTAAACTTTGCTTTGGCGCCGGGGCGCAAAATTAATATACAAAGCAGGGTATTATTTACACCGTTAAAAAAGCCTTTAAAATGGCAAGGCCTTTTTCTGCGCTTTTTTCCGGGTGAAACTGGCACCCATACACATTGTTTTGCGCCACAATTGCAGGCACATGCACGCCGTACTCTGCGCTTGCAACAAGCGACTGCTCGCACCCTTTTGCGTAAAAAGAGTGCACAAAGTACACGCTGTCGCCCTCGGCCGTGTTTTTAATAATAGGGCAGTTTGCATTTTTAATGTTCAGCTTGTTCCAGCCCATGTGCGGCACTTTTAGGTTAAAGTTGCCGCCTTGCAAATCGGGCAACATGGGGCATACCTCGCCTTTTATAAGCGCAAGGCCTTCGTGCTCGCCGTACTCGTAGCTTTTTTCAAAAAGTAGCTGCATGCCAAGGCAAATGCCAAGCAACGGCTTGCCACTTTGCACCATGTCTAAAAGTGTGGGCACAAGGTTTGTGGCTTTTAGCTTGTCCATTGCATCGCCAAATGCGCCAACGCCCGGAAGGACAATGTGGCTTGCGCTCTTAAGCTCTTTTACATCGCGCGTTATAAAAGCGTTTGCGCCTATGTGCTTTAGCGAGCCAGACAAACTATAAAGATTGCCCACGCCATAGTCTATTACGGCCACTTTTACCATTATAAAATCGTCCCTTTCGTTGAGGGTATCTGCGTTTTGTGCGCCTCGTCTATTGCAACTGCCTGTGCAAGTGCACGTGCAAACGCCTTAAATGCGCCCTCTATAATGTGGTGATTATTCTCGCCCGTTATAGTGCGCACGTGCACGGAGCCGTTTATGCCACGAGCAAATGCGGCAAAAAATTCTTTTACAAGCTCTGTGTCAAAGTTGCCAACTTTTTGCGCCGTTAAATTAAGCGCATAGCCAAGCGCACTGCGGCCGCTAATGTCCACGGCAGACAGTAAAAGCGCCTCGTCCATGGGCAGTGTAAAGCTGCCGTACCTGTAAATGCCGGCCCTGTCTCCAAGCGCCATGTCAAAAGCGCGCGACAGCGCTATTGCAACGTCCTCCGCCGTGTGGTGGTCGTCCACGTGCACGTCGCCCTTACAGCGCAAAGAGATATCAAATCGCCCATGCCTAGCAAAAAGCTCCAGCATATGGTCTAAAAAGCCACAGCCTGTGTCAATGTCATATGCACCGTCGCCGTCTATATTAAGCTCTACTTTAATTTTTGTCTCGTTTGTGTTGCGCTCTAATGTGGCTGTGCGTTTGTTTTGCGTTGGCATAAGTATCATCTCCGTCTTGTTTATTTTTGTGGTTTTGCGCTACTGCAACTCGCCCAATATTTGGCCTGTAACTTCCACAAGCCTTTCCATTGCGCTCGCCTTGCCCACTGTTATGCGCACGTAATTATTTATGCGTGGCGCATCAAAATAGCGCACTAATATGTTGTTTTGTCGCAACTTTTCGTAGTAATCCTGCGCCGATATTGCCGCCGGCGGCTGTGCAAATAAAAAGTTTGCGCTGCTGTCGGTAAAGGTAAAGCCAAGCTGTGACAGAGCACGCACCGTGTTCTCCCTCGCCACTATAATTTTTTCGGCACAGCTTTTAAGGTAGTCGCCGTCTTTAAGCGTGGCCTCGCCTATTAAAAGCGAGAGCTTGTTTATGCTGTACGGGTTAAAGCTGTACTTAATTTTGTTTAAATCTTCTATAATATGCTGTGATGCAATTGCATAGCCAAGGCGTGCGCCTGCAAGGCTTCTGCTTTTTGAAAATGTGCCGATAACAAGTAAATTATCAAACTCTTTTAACAGCAAAACCGCACTCTCTGCACCAAAATCTACGTACGCCTCGTCCACAACAACAAGCCTGTTTTCGTCTTGACAAAGCAGTTCTTTAATGTCGTTTAGCCCTAGCGCAATGCCCGTTGGCGCATTAGGGTTAGCTACAAAAATGGTGCCTTTTATGTCTTTATAGTCGCTAACATCTATAGAAAAATCGTCTTTTAGCGGCACTTTTTGCGCATTTACACCGTAGAGCTGTGCAAACACCTTGTAAAAACCGTACGTTATATCGGCAAACGCTGCGCCGTTTTCACAAAAGGCGGCAAATGCAAATGCCAACAGCTCGTCGGAGCCGTTGCCTGCGGTGACCTGTGTTTGCTTTACGTCAAAAGTGTTTGCCAGTGCGGTTAAAAAGTCGTTGCAAGTGGGGTCGGGGTAAAGGCGCAAATCGTCTTTATTAAATGCGTTTAAAACGTGCCTTACATGCACGCTTGGCGCAAACGGGCTCTCGTTTGTATTGAGCTTTAAAAGGCCGTCTATGCCTTTTGGCTGTTCTCCCGGCGTGTACGGCTCAAGATCTTGTAGTTTGTGGTTTAAAAATCGGCTCATAAGTATCTCCATTCTGCCTTTTTGCAAAAAAAATATAGTTTAGGCGTATTGGCGGTGTAATTTTTGTGCCGCCAATTGTGCCGTAAAAAACAAGTTTATAGCTTTAATCATCGCTATAACGTTAAATAAATTATAACTATGCAAGGAATTACCACTTTGTTATTAAATTAAATTATACCACGTTTTTGCATTTTATTCCACAATTTTATGTCATTTATTGCCGTTTGCACGCATTTTGGCTACGCCCGGTGTATCCTCGCCAAAGCGCACCGCCACAGATTGCGCATGGGCGTGCAGGCCCTCGCTCTCCGCAAGGCGTATTATATCGTCTTTTGCAAGCGAAAGCGCCTGTTTTGTGTAGTATATAAATGAGGAGCTCTTGACAAAATCCTCTACCGAGAGCGGCGAGGAAAACCTTGCGGTGCCGCTTGTTGGCAGTGTGTGGTTGGGGCCTGCAAAGTAATCGCCCACTGCCTCCGGCACGTTTTTGCCCATGAATATACTGCCGGCATTGCGCACTAGGTTTAATAGCTCAAACGGCTCGTCTACGCATAGCTCTAAGTGCTCCGGCGCAATTGCATTTGCAATTTCCACGCCCTCTTTTATGTTTTGGGCCACTATAATTTTGCCGTTGTTATCTATGGATGTACGTGCTATTTCTGCGCGTGGCAACAGCGGTATTTGTAGCTCTAGCTCGTCGCTTACCGCCTGTGCAAGCTCGTCGCTGTCACACACAAGCACTGCGCTTGCAAGTTTGTCGTGCTCTGCCTGGCTAAGCATGTCTGCGGCTATGTGTTTTGCGTTTTGGTTTGCGTCTGCAATAACCAAAATCTCGCTTGGGCCGGCTATCATGTCTATGTCTACTATGCCAAAAACCCTGCGCTTTGCCGTTGCAACGTATATGTTGCCGGGGCCCACTATTTTATCTACTTTTGGCACGCTTTGTGTGCCGTATGCAAGCGCCGCCACTGCGTGCGCACCACCCATTTTGTACACAGACGTTACGCCGGCAACATAGGCGGCTGTTAAAATTGCGTCGGGGATTTTGCCGTCTTTGCCAGGGGGAGTAACCATAATTATATCGCTTACTCCGGCAATTTTTGCCGGTATAGCGTTCATTAATACGCTAGAGGGGTAGCTTGCGGTGCCGCCCGGCACGTATAGACCCACACGCTCAATAGGCGTAATTTTACGGCCTAAAATTACGCCGTCAACCTCGTTTATTATGTAGTTGTCGCGCAGTTGGTGCTTGTGGTAATTTTTTATGTTGTCCGCCGCTTTTTTTAGCGAGTCCACAAGAGCCTTGTCTGCACTGTTGTAGGCGGCCTCTATTTCGCTCTCTTCAACACGCAGTTTTTCAAGCTTTGCGCCGTCAAATTTTTCGGTATACGCCAAAACTGCACCGTCGCCGTTTTGCCTAACGTCGTCTATAATGGCGGCAACGTCCCTTTCTACCTGTACGCTTGCCTGCTCGTCATCACGGCTTAAAATTTCGTTTAGGCTCAAATCTTTACATCTCAATATCTTTATCATTTTACGTCACCCTCTGCTATAATATCGGTAATATTTTTACATATATCGTCAATTTGTGCCGCATAAAACGGGTAAGATGCCTTGTTTGCAATTAGGCGTGCAGAGCTTTTTACTATGTCAAAATACACGCTTAAATCGTTTTCTTTTAGCGTTGCGCCCGTCTCTACTATGTCAACAATTACGTCCGAGAGGCCCAAAATAGGCGCTAGCTCAATACTGCCGTTAAGCTTAATTATCTCAATTTGTCTGCTCTGCGCGTCGTAGTACTCCTTTGCAATATTTGGGTACTTTGTGGCCACCCTAAGCGGCATGCTCAAGTTTTCTCTAAAGCCGTTTTTTGCCGCAACCGCAAGCTTGCAAGCGCCTAGTTTTAGGTCTAACAGCTCATATATGTCGGGACTCGTCTCCAAAATAGTGTCTTTGCCCACAACGCCTAAATCTGCCGCGCCGTGCTCTACATATATGGCAACATCGCTTGGTTTTACAAGCAGGTACCTCACGCCTTTTTCTGTGTTTTCAAACACTAACTTGCGGTTATCCTGCTTTATTTCCTCGCAGTCGTAACCTATTTTGCTAAACAAATCGTACACCTTGCCGCCAAGGCGGCCTTTTGGCAATGCTACATTTATCATAGTTAACTCCTAATTTATGTTGTTTATTTTTTAGGATAAAGCCTGTGTTTGCTTGGCGTTTAAGTTTTGTGGTATTTTATCTGACGGCGCAGCGTAAACGCTTTTGCCCTGTTTTTGCAGTGCGTCTACGGCCGCTGCTATCTGTTGCGGTGCATCGCTGTTTTTGTATAAAAGCAACACATCTACGTCAAATTCTTCTGTTTTAGCAAAGGCCCTGCCAAGCTCGCCCAAATATACGGCAAAGCCAAACGCACCCTGCGGTTTGTCAAAACAGCGCATTAAATTGTCGTACCTGCCGCCGGATAAAACAGCGCTCGGCACGTTTTTTACATAGCCGTGCATGACAATGCCGTTGTAGTAGTCTACATCGCTTGACACGCTGAAATCCAGGCGTAAGTTTTTGTGTTTGCCAACCGCAAAAAGCACACTGTATATGTTTTGCAACACGTCGGCGGCGGCCCTTGCCTCGTCGCACAGGGCAAGCGCCTTTGCCCTTTTTAGCGTGCTCTCAAAATCGCCCGACAGTGTGATAAGCTCTTTTAGCATGTTTTTAGCGGCGCTGTCGCAGCCTGCTTGCTCTGCAATTTCTAAGAGGGTATGGGCATTTTTAGCACGCAATGCCTCGCGCATTTTTTGCTGTGTCTGCTCGTCTTTAACTGCGGCGTTTAATATGCCGGTAACAAAGCCCATGTGGCTGATGTCAAGCACGTAATCTGCGCTTATTGCCTCAAGGCTTTGCACCGCAAGCTTAATGGTCTCCGCCTCTTGGTATGCGTCCTCACAGCCTATAAACTCAACGCCCATCTGCTTAATTTCGCGTATGTCGCCCCCGTGCGACGGCGTGCGGAAAACGCTTTCTATATAATAAAGCTTGCTCTGTACGCTTTGAGCCTTTGTGTTTTTTACTATGCTCATCGTTACGTCCGGCTTTAGCGCCTTTAGCTTGCCGTGTGCGTCAGAAAACGTAATTATGCCCGCTGTGTTTAAAAAACCCTTGTGCTTTATGTATAAATCGTAGCTTTCAAAGCTGCTCATCTCGTACCTTGCGTAGCCGTTTTGGGCAAATATGCACTGTAAATCCTCTGTAACACGCTCTTCTACCGTGCGCCTTTTTGCCGCCGCTTGTGTCGATATCTCTTTCAATTTTAAAAGCCCCTCTCTCGCTTTATGCTGTTGTTTAATTGTTACTATTATATAGTATATAGTTTATTATATTTTTGCGTTTATGTAAAAACATTTTTAATATTTATGCCGTGTTGCGCCAAATTTACGTATACCGCCAAGCAAAAACGTGCCCAAAATTATACCGCGGCGGTTTTGCCGTATGCTATAAAAAAGCCTGTTTTTCTGTCTTCTTAAAACAGTATACACACTTTCCACACTTTAGTCAAGTAAATTAATAAAGTTTTGAGCTTTGTACTTAATATTTAACACATTATTTACTATTTAATAATTGACATTAGGGCTTAAAACATGTATTATCTTTTTGACATATTTTACTTTTGAGGGGATACAGGGCAGAATGTTAGAACGTTTTATATCGACAGAGGAGCCTTTTGTACAGATACTTGGGGTCTCTCATCTTATGTACTTGGCCTTTTGCATAATTACAACGGTGCTTTTTATAAAAAATTACAGATGGGTAAGAAAAAACAGCGAAATTTTGCGCAGGGTGTTTTTTGGGTTGTTGGCGTTTCAACAAGTTTTTTTACTTTACGGATGGTACTTTTTTGCAACGGATGTTTTTTTGAGCGAAGGGCTGCCCTTACACATGTGCCGTGTGGCGTCTGCGCTTACGCTTGTGTTTTTAATTACAAAGAGCACAGTTGCCCTAGACGTGCTTAGCTACTTTAGCATTTTTGCACTTATATCGCTGTTTTACCCGTTAGAGGTATACAACTTTACGCATATTAGCGGTTTTTCTTACATGATAAACCATATAATTACGGTGCTTATACCTATTTTTGCCGTTATAGCGTTTAATTGGTACCCCTGTTGGCGCAGTTACAGGCGTGCGGTTATAGGCTTTACTATATATTTTGCCGTTGCCTTGGCCGCTAATTACTTTACGGGCGGCAATTATTTTTACCAGACAAGCAGGCCGTTTTTGCACGATATGAGCACGTTTATGTTTGGCGCACTGTCTTACGCTGTGCCTGTTGCAGGCTTTGCCATACTTACTTACGTTGCCATTTTAGGGCGCAAGTTGTATACAAATTTTGCGGCAAAGCGCACAGGGCGCTAGCCGGCCTTGCTGTTTTAAGCAAGTTTTGCGCAAAACATTAACTTTATTATAAAAAAGCAGATACAGGCTAAGCTTTGCCTATAACAAGCCTTGAACTCAGGGTTAATACAATGACAAAAAGCGCAGTGCAACACGGTAAAAATGGTGTTGCGCTGCGCTATTATTATATTTTTTTACGTTGCATGTGCCAGCGTTATTTTTTTGTTTTCAACGTCTGCTACTATGCTTTCTTTGTATACTTTTAGTATAATATTTTTATTTTTGTACTCATCGTTAATGTTTAAACCCGCAAGGCACTGCGACACGCACCGCAAAACGGCCTTGCGCAAATCTCTTGCGCCGTAGCCTTTTTCGCACTCGCACTTTGCAAAAAAGGCGGGCACCTCGTGCGTATATGTCAAGTGTATTTTGTTTTCCTGCGCTCGTGCTTTTACCTCTTTAAGCAGGTTATCCGCAATTTTGGCAAGCGCATCCTCGTCTAGCGGCTTAAAAATAACAGTGTCGTCCAGCCTGCCCAAAAGCTCTGGCCGCAGTGTACTTTTTAGCTCTGCCATAACGCTCTGCGTGCGTGCATGCTCGCACATGTCGTGTGTGCTAAAGCCAAGCGGCGCCGTTAATGTCAGGTGCTTTGCGCCTATGTTAGACGTTAATATTATTATGGTGTTTGAAAAATCTGTCTTTCTGCCGTCAGAATCTGTGAGACAGCCGTAATCGAGTATCTGCAGTAAAATGTTTGTCATGTCGGGGTGTGCTTTTTCAATTTCGTCAAAAAGTACGGCACAATAGGGGCTTTTGCGCACCGGCTCTGTAAGCTGGCCGCCCGTGCCGTGCCCTACGTAGCCCGGGGGCGCACCAAGCAGGCGGCTCACGGCGTGGCTCTCCATATACTCCGACATGTCAAAGCGCAAAAGTGGAGTTTTGCCGCCAAAAAACTCTTGTGCCACGGCGTGTGCCAGCGCCGTTTTGCCAACGCCGCTAGGCCCTAAAAACATAAGCGAGGCAAGCGGCTTTTGCTTGTCTGCAATGCCTATACAAGACTGCCTTAGCAGCGCACACACCGATTTTACGGCGTGCTCTTGCCCTATAATTTTTTTGTTTAGCGCAATTTGCACGCTGTTTATAACCTGCTCTTTTTGCAGTGTTATCCTTTTTAGCGGCACGTTGCTCTGGCGTGCACAAACCTTTGCAATAAGCAGTTTATCCACAATTATTTTTGTGGTGCCTCCGCTTTTTTCTGCAAGGTTTATTTGCGCTTTTGCGCACGCCTCGTCCAACAGGTCTATTGCTTTGTCGGGCAATTTTTTTAGCGGCAAATACCTTGTGCTTAGTTTTACGGCGCTCTCCAGCGCACCTTGCGTAACGGTTACGCCGTGGTGGCGCTCGTAATGCGTGGCAAGCCCTTTTAATATGTTTAGCGCCGTGCTCTCGCTTGGCTCTTCCACAAGTATTTTGCCAAATCTGCGCTCTAGCGCGGCATCTTTTTCTATAGTGGCCTTGTACTCTGCATGTGTTGTGGCGCCTATTAGGCGTATTTCGCCCCTTGCTAGCACGGGCTTTAAAATGCCGCTTGCGTCTATGCCGCCCTCCGCTGCGCCGGCGCCCATTATAATGTGCAGCTCGTCTATAAAAAGTATAATATCCTGTGAGTTTTGCACCTCAGTCAGCACTGTTTTAAACCGCTCTTCAAAGTCGCCCCTGTACTTTGTGCCTGCGACCATGGCCGCCATATCCAGCGCGAGTATCTGCTTGTTTTTTAAAGGCTGTGCTATTTTTCCGTCTGCTATTTTTTGCGCAAGTGCCTCAATTATTGCCGTTTTGCCAACGCCGGCATCGCCCACTAGGCAGGGGTTGTTTTTTCGCCTGCGGAGTAGCACTTGCAGTGTTTGTGTTATCTCGTCGTCTCGGCCTATTACGGGGTCAAACTTGCCATCCATCGCAAGGAGTGTCATGTTGCGTGTGTATTTGTCTACCGTGCGCGCGCTTTGCCGAGGCATAGATTTTACAGGAAAGCAGAGCGTTGCCGCCCCGCCTGTCATGCGCCTGTACTGCGCAAGGTGATCTGCCGTATTAAAGCGCATTGCCGTAAAAATTTTAGTGGCTGTGCAGTTTTTTGCTTCCAGCAGTGCGCCCACAACGTGTGAGGGCGCAGCGCTGTCGCAAGAGCAGCTGCGAGACTCTACTATTGCGTAGTTTATGCAGTGCGACAGCGACGAGGAGAAATCTTTTGGCGACAGGCGAGTGCCAACGCCACAGCCGCACATCTCTTTTACCTTTAAAAGCACCGCATTATAATTTAGCGATTGCTTTAGCAAATTTACCGCCGCATCACCTGTGTCAAAGCATAAAAGCGCCAGCAGAACATGCTCTGTGCCAACGTACATTGCGCCTATTTTTTGTGCCTGCACTATTGCAGCGCACAGCAATTTATTGCCCTCTTTTGTAAATCCGTCAAACGTATAACGCATAAAAAACCCCCAAGTATCAACACTTTTTGTCCCTGTATATTGTTTACAGGTAAAGTATTGCCAACACTTTGGGGGTTTAAGCATATATATTTTACTTTGTGCGCTGTGAGGCTGCACACAAAGCATGCTTATTGTGGAGTAATTTGCCAAAATAAAAAGAATAATGTAATTTATTGTTGCTTTGCACACTTAAAAAGTAGGCGGTTTAGGCGCGCTGAAGCTGTTTTTTCTCAAGCCTCATTTTATCGGATATCATTGCTATAAACTCGCTGTTTGTTGGCTTGCCCCTTAAATTATGTATAGTGTAGCCAAAATATCTGTTTAAAATATCTACGTCGCCCCTGTCCCAGGCAACCTCAATGGCATGCCTAATGGCACGCTCTACACGGCTTGCCGTTGTGCTGTTTCTGCGGGCTATTTCCGGGTAAAGGCGCTTTGTAACGCTATTAATATAGTCGTTATCTTCCATGGTCATCAAAATGGCGTCGCGCAGAAATTGGTAGCCCTTTATATGCGCCGGCACGCCAATTTGGTGCAAAATATCTGTAACGGTGCACTCGTCGTCAATCTCCGGCGCTAGGTGTATGTGCTTTGCGGCCGCAGACAAAACACGTGTGGCTAGCACTTTTGGGTCAAACGGCTTTAAAAAAAAGTACGCAAAGCCTCTGTCCATAATCTCGCTCTCAAGCGTGTCGTTTACAAAGCTGCCTGTTGCAAAAAACGTTGTGCCCTTAAGGCCGCTTTCGTCGTACTTTTGCTTTACACTTATTGCGTCCATGCCCGGCATAAACGCATCTAGCAAAACAGCCGTTGGCTTGTCGCGCAGCAGTGACTCTAAAACTTTTGTGCCGTCTTTTTCGCAAGTTTGCACCTTTATCCTGTGCGAGGACAGCGCCGTGCTGTACTGTGTTGTCATGTCCGGGTTCGATTCTGTCATTAAAAGTGTCGCAAATTGTTCCATATTATATTCCTCCGTAAATTTTCAATTGTCGGCAAAAAACCGTTGTGAATTTGTATATTCTCTCTACTTCCAAATATTACCATATTTTACCAAACAATGCAAGCTGTTTTTTAAAAAAAATCTAAATATAGAAAAACATATATAAATCGACACAAAATGTAGTGTTTTTTATGGCCGATTGTGTCAAATAAGAATGAAAGCACTAAAAGGCAGAAAAAAACAGTCTAAAGAAAATATACAATATATAAATAAAACGTTCTTGAATAATACACATTTAAGTGGTACAGTATAAATATAGATAAATTTACCGCATATGATGGCACAAAAGCGTGTGATTTGGCGCAGGGTATTTTAACTGCACTACCGCAATGATTTTTGGCCGTTGTTTAACTAATTAAAGGAGTGACATTTATGGCAATAGAAATTACAAAAAACAACTTTGACAGCGAGGTTTTACAGAGCGATAAAACCGTGCTTGTAGATTTTTGGGCGGAGTGGTGCGGACCTTGCCGCATGATGGCACCTATTATAGACAAGCTTGCAGCGGATAGACCCGACGCTAAAGTTTGCAAAATTAACATAGACACAGAGCCCGACCTTGCAAAGGAGTACGGCATAATGTCGATACCGACAGTTGTTGCATTTAAGGGCGGCAAAGAGAGCGCACGCAGTGTTGGCTCTGTGCCACAGGCAAAGCTTGAAGAGCTGATTTAGTGCGAAAAGCTACACATTATAACGGGCTTTTAAAATAAGCTTTTTGATGTACTGCGGTGCAAGCGCTAAAAAAAACTAAATTAAACGGCATGGTAAACGCTTAATTGCGCGATACCATGCCGTTTTTTATGTGTGCGGTTTTAGTTTGCCCGATTGCCGGTTTGGAATTTGCAGTTTGCGGTTTGCCCGGCCAACAAAAAAGCCCTGCCCAAGGCGGCATTGTACTGCGCTTTTGGGTAGGGCTATTATAAATATTTAAGCTACTGCATTTTTACATGCTCTTAGGCGCTGTAACTTTTAACAGCTCCAGTGTATTGTTTAACGCAATGCCCGTTGCGTTGCAAAGCGCAATCCTTGCGTCTTTTACATCCTCGTTAGAATCTATAACACGACAGCAGTTGTAAAACCTGTGGAAAAGCGTTGCAAGCTCTGTTGCATAGCGTGTTATTTTAGACGGCTCGTAATTTTTAGCGGCGTTTATAAGCTCCATTGGCAGCCTTGCCAACAGGCGTATTAAATCTAGCTCGCTCTCGTGGGTTAACAGGCTTAAATCGCACTGTTCGGCCGCTTTTATCTGCATGCTTTGCTCTTCGCACAGCTTTTTGTTAATACTGCATATGCGTGCGTGCGCATACTGCACATAGTAAACAGGGTTGTCGCTGTCTTGCTTTACCGCAAGGTCTAAGTCAAAGTCCATGCCACTGCCGTTTTCCCTTGTGTTAAAGAAAAACCTTGCAGAGTCTATCGGCACTTCGTCTAGCAAAGACGACAGCGTAATGGCCTTGCCCGTGCGTTTTGACATCCTTACGGGCTGTCCGTCTTGCAAAAGGCGCACAAACTGCATTAGCACTATGTCAAGCTTGTCGCCGTCAAGGCCAAGTGCGTCCATAGAGCCTTTTATCCTGGCTACGTGGCCGTGGTGGTCTGCGCCCCAAACGTCTATGCACGTGTCAAAGTTGCGCACTGCAAATTTGTTGTAGTGATACGCTATGTCCGCCGCAAAGTACGTTGGTATGCCGTTTGCACGCACAAGCACCTCGTCTTTGTCCTCGTCTGTCACGGTGCCGTCCATGCCCTTGCGCGCGTTTTTATTGGCGCCGTACTTTTCGCTATATTGTGTGCTTTTGTACCACACAGCGCCGTCTTTTTCGTAAGTTGCACCTGCTTCTTTTAGCTTTTGCAGCACTTTTGCCACCGCGCCGCCGCTGTGCAAATCGCTCTCTTTAAACCATGTGTCGTACTCTATGCGGTATTTTTCAAGGTCTGTTTTAAGCGCACCTATGTTTTTTGGCAGTGCGTACGCAACTATGTCTTTTTGTAGCTGCTCTTCGCTCTCGTCTTTGTACTTGTCGCCGTTAATGTCGTAAAACTCTCTTGCTAGCACACGTATATCGTCGCCCTGGTAGCCGTCCTCGGGGAATGGCACGCTATCTTCTGAGAGCACAATTTGCATGTACCTTGCGGACAGACTCTTTGCAAATTTTGCTATTTGGTTGCCTGCATCGTTTATGTAAAATTCCCTTGTTACGTCGTAACCCGCCCACTCAAGCGCCGCCGCAAGGCAATCGCCCAGTGCGCCGCCGCGCGCGTTGCCAAGGTGCATAGGCCCTGTTGGGTTTGCCGACACAAACTCTACGTTAACTTTTTTGCCGCCACCAAACTGTGTGCGACCGTAATTTGCGCCCGATGCATGCACGCCGCCTACAACATTTGCAAACCAGCTTTTTGCAAAAAACAAGTTGATAAAACCGGGGCCTGCAATCTCTACACGCTCAAAGCCGTTTTGCTCTAACCCGTTGATGTTTTTGCATATTATCTCTGCGATGGCACGTGGCGCCATGCCGAAGCAGCGCGCGCTCACCATGGCTATATTCGATGCTAAATCGCCATTTTTACTGTCAGCCGGTATTTCTATTACAAAGTCCGGCAAGTCTTGCTGTTTAAGCTCTGCGCTGTTTTGCGCACAGGCAACAGCGTCTTTTAGCATGGCGCGTGCACGCTGCATTGCGTCGCCATACGGGTTTATATACATTTTGTTAATCTCCATTTTGTTTTACCTCCATTTTGCGCCGTGTGCTATTGCGCTCTTTGTTAATTTACAGACTTTACCGTTATATTTACTATGTTTTTGCTAATGCGCTGAGAGTCTACATCCAGCATGTAGCTAAACTTTACGCTGCCGCCTTTGCTTGTCAGCTTGCTGCTAATCTCGTCTGCGGCAACGCCAAGCGTAAGCGAGCCTGCGCCCATGTCGTAATGGCACACATGGCGGCAGCCTTTTTCTATAACAAGCTGGCTTGGCATTGCGCCAAACCTCGTCATGCTCACTTTGTCCGAGCCCTCTACCTTAACTGTTGTTGTACAGCCCTTGTAGCCTGTTGCCTCTGTCTCGTTATACGTTATAAAAAATTTGCCGTTCTTTTTTACAAAGCCGCCACGTGTCATCAGCTCTACGCTGTCCGACTCTCCGTCTTGCTCCATCGTGCCCTGTATTGTTATAAGGTATTCATCTTTCATTTAACTTTTGCTCCATTCTGTTTTGCCGGTTTTTAGGTGTTTATAATGTTTTAATGTTTGTGCGTGCGCCTTAAATGTATATTTATGGCGTGTTGTGTCGACGCTTGTGCCAAGGCCGCAAATTAAAGCGGCGCACGGCTTTTTACCCTTTTTAAAATGTGCTTTGTTGCTTGCTGTTTTTAATAGGGCACAAACTCGTCAACGCGTATGCGTGTTGCACCTGTGCAATCGCAATCGCCCAAAAATGTCTTTGCCAGCTTTACAAAGTTCTCTGTGGAGTCGCTTGCAAAATACTCTATCTCTCCACGCTCTCTGTCCTCGTCGCACAGCATATCCATCTCTAAAAGTGTGCGCTTTGCGCATAGCGATGTCTGTGCACCGGGGTCAATAAGTGTCACATCATCGCCCATAACGTCTGCTATTACCGGCGCCAATAGCGGGTAGTGCGTGCACCCCAATATAAGTGTGTCTACATCTGCCGCCTTTATATCTTTTAGGTAGTCTTGCGCTACAAGTTTTGCCACTTTGTTGTCTTTTTCAAAATAGCCGTTTTCCACAAGCGGCACAAATAGCGGACAGCTGGTTGAAACCGTTACCGCAGACGCATTTAAGGACTTTATTACACTGGTGTAACTGCCGCTATTTATAGATGCCGGCGTGCCTATAATGCCTATTTTGCCGCTTTTTGTGGCGTTAACAGCCGCCTTTGCCGCACTGCTTACAACGCCTGTGTAAGGCACGGGCAAAGTGTTAGTATAGCTTTGTGCTAGCGTGCTGCTTACCGTGCCGCACGCCGCCATAATATACTTTACATTTTTACTGAGCAAAAATGCTATGTCCTGCTTTGCGTACTCTATAATTGTGTCGGTGCCACGTGTGCCGTACGGCACTCGGCCTGTGTCGCCAAAGTATATTATGTTTTCTTTTGGCAACAGTTTGTGCAGCTCTCTCACTGCGGTAAGGCCGCCAAGGCCGGAGTCAAACACGCCTATAGCTGCGTTTTTGTCTGTGATTATTTTATTTTGCTCGCTGTGGCTTTGCATAACGTCTCCGTTCTGCCGCTTTGTGTCGGCATATAAAAATGGCGCTGATACAAATTTTAATTTGCCGCATAATGCGCCGTAAATTGCATTTTTTGCGCTTTATCTCACTGCTCATCACCGTTTAGCGCCAGCGCTATTAGGCTGTCTAAAAGCGATGTGTATGTGTCGCCGCTGGCTATCATCATCTTTGCGTACATGCTTATGTCTGTAAAGCCGGGCAGTGTGTTTATCTCGTTTAAAAGCACCTTGCCGGTGCCGCGCTCTACAAAAAAGTCCACGCGCGCAAGGCCTTTACAGCACAGCGCACGGTAGGCTTTAACCGCCTTTTTTTGTACCTCTATAAGCTTATCCTCGCTTAAAAGGGCAGGGAACTGCGCCTTGCTCGTGCCCTTTATGTACTTGTCTTCAAAATCGTAAAAGTCTTTGCTTGCAATAATCTCGCCGGGTAGCGTACTTGTAACAACGTCGTTGCCACGCACGGCACACTCCACCTCTTGCCCGTCTACAAACCGCTCAAATAAAATGCGGCTGTCGTGCATAAGTGCCTCTTGCACTGCACTTTTAAGCTCTTGTTTATTTTGTGCCTTGCTTACGCCAAGGCTACTGCCTGCATTTGCAGGTTTTACAAACACGGGGTATTTTAAGCTGATTTTTATGCGCTCTTCTATCTCGTCAAAGCGCTTTAGGTCGCTCTTTTGCATGTAGTCCCACTCGCATCTGTCAATGCCGCATGCGTCCATTACGCAGTTTGCAATTATTTTATCCATGCAAACGGCACTGCCCAAAACGCCACAGCCAACGTACGGTATATTTGCTATTTCTAACAGGCCTTGCACCGTGCCGTCCTCGCCGTTTTTGCCGTGTAATACAGGAAAAACCACGTCTACCGGTATGTTTTTTATATCACCATCGCCAAAAACAACTAGGCCGTCCATGCCGCTGCCCGGGCAAAAACTAACGGGCGTACAGTTTGCGCCTTGCCATGTTTTGTTTTTTATGCAGTCTGTATCGCCGCTATATAAGTACCAGCGCCCCTCTTTTGTAATGCCCACGCTAAGCACGTTGTACTTTTGTGCATCGAGGTTTTTTATTACGGACGTCGCACTTAAAAGCGAAATATCATGCTCGCCCGAGACGCCGCCAAACAAGACGACAACTGTAATTTTTGCCATGATAATCTCCTATCGAAAAAAATATATTTGCACAGTTGCAACATTTGCCTTTTTGTGTTGTGGCAAAGCCGAATGTACTGTTAAAATTTATATTATGCATTTTTAAATATAATACCACACATGGCTTAAAATTAAAAGCACTGACAGCAAAAGCTGCCTAAAATTATTAAAGCCATGCCAAAAAGCCCATACATACACAAAAGTATGCGGCAAAGCTGTGCACTGCCGCATACTTTTAATGTATTAAAAATTTTATATATTTGCCGCTTTACGGCGGCCTATTAATTATTAAACCTCAAAGTTAACAGCGGTGTCGCCGTGCTCGTTTTTGCCAAACACATAGTCGTTGCCGGGGAACACAGCATTTAAAACAATACCCACAACAGACGCCACTGCAAGGCCTGAAAGGCTGATTGAAATACTGCCGATGTCGAACATAATTGCGCCGACATTGCTAAAGCGTATGCCTATTGCAAGCACTAAAATTAACGCGGCAATTATAACGTTGCGGCTCTTTGTAAAGTCAACTTGGTTTTCCACAATGTTTCTTACACCAACTGCGGCTATCATGCCGTACAAAACAAGGCTTACGCCGCCTACCGTTGCCGCCGGCATAGATGTTATTATGGCCGCAAATTTAGGGCTAAAAGACAAGAGCATGCTAAACACTGCCGCAATGCGTATAACGCGTGGGTCGTATATTTTAGACAGGGCTAAAACGCCTGTGTTCTCGCCGTAGGTTGTGTTTGCCGGTGCGCCAAAAAGTGCCGCAAGTGTTGTTGCAATACCATCGCCCAGCAGCGTGCGGTGTAGGCCCGGTTTTTCTAGGTAGTTTTTGCCTGTTGTAGAGCTTATTGCGCATATGTCGCCAATGTGCTCCATCATAGTTGCAAGCGTAATTGGCAATATTGTTATAATTGCCGATATAGCCATAGTTGCGTCAAAGCCGCTGCCGAATATTGAGAAAGTTGTGTTTTCCCATGAGAACGGTAGGCCTATCCATGCTGCATTGTTCCAGTTTGCTACAAACGTCTCACGTGTAGATGCATCCAGTATCATGCTTAGCAAATAGCTGCCCACAACGCCAAGCAAAATAGGTATAATGCGCATCATACCTTTGCCCCATATGTTAAAGCATATAACTATTATTACGGCCACAACCGCCACTAGCCAGTTTCCGCTCGCGCTGTCTATTGCCGTTTTGGAGAGCGTAAGGCCTATTGCTATTATTACTGGGCCCGTTACAATGGGTGGGAAGTAACGCATAACACGCTGTGCACCGTATATTCTTACAAAGGCCGACAGAACTAAGTACATAAGGCCGGCAACCGCCACGCCAAGGCTGGAATAAGTTAGGGGAATGTCTGCACCGGTTGCACTTACAAGGCCGTATGCGCCCAAAAATGCAAAGCTACTGCCCAAAAATGCAGGCACTTTAAACTTTGTAACTATGTGAAATAATAACGTGCCAAGCCCGGCAAACAAAAGTGTTGCGCTTACAGAAAGGCCTGTAATAGCAGGCACAAGTACTGTTGCACCAAACATTGCAAATAAATGCTGTACGCCTAAAACCATCATTTTTGGTTTGCCAAGTGTGCGTGCGTCGTATACAGGCTCATCTTGGTAAAATCTGTGTTTTTTCTCGCTCATTATAATCTCCGTTCTGCCGTTTTCCTCTTATTTAGCAGGCACACATAAACGGCTAACGTGCGCACACTTAAAGCGTAATAAAATTTGCCACAAAACACTAAACCGCAAAAGGCACGAGCGCACTTTAATTTACACCTTTTTTGCGCGCTGCAAGCACCCTGTAAAAGGGCTCTATTTTATTACATAACTTTTAAAATCATACCACATCAAAGCTTTGTGTGCAACAATTTTATTACAAAACATAAAATAATGTAGATAGCTGTAATTTTGTGTAATATTTGCGCCATGTCGGCTGTGCCTAATAAGTTGTAAACCATATATTGATTAGAGGTTTACGATATGGTATACTTTTAAGCAGGGCCCTGACAGGAAAGGGCTTTGCAAAAACTAGCGCAAAATTTTATAAGGCGGGGCAAATGCGCCGCACCTTATAATATAGTAGCAATACAAAGGGGGCTATTTAATGTCTACAAAGCAAAAACTGCTTGACATATTGCAACAGGCAAACGGCCGTGCAATATCCGGCGAGGGGCTTGCAAAACAGCTTTATGTGACACGCGCTGCGGTTTGGAAGGCCATTAAGCAGCTGCAAAGCCAAGGGCACGAGATTGAAGCAGTGTCGGGCAAGGGGTATACGCTAAAAAAGCTTAGCGACGAGCTTACGGCACAGGGTGTTTTAATGTACCTTTCAGACAAAGATGTAACCGTTATTGCCGAAAAATGCGTTGACTCGACAAACACGCTGGCAAAGGAGCTTGCGGCACAGGGCGCACCGCACGCTAGCGTAGTATTGGCAGAGTGTCAAACGGCAGGGCGTGGCAGGCTAGGGCGCAATTTTAGCTCTCCGCTTGGCACGGGGCTTTACATGTCTATAATTTTAAAGGGCGACGCCGTAAAAAACAGCGGCATGCTTGTTACATGTGCGGCGGCGGTTGCCGTTTGTAAAAGCCTTGAGCTTGTTGCAAACAAAGGCGACATAGGCATTAAGTGGGTAAACGATTTATACATACACGAAAAAAAATGTTGCGGCATTTTATGCGAGGCGACAGCAGACGTACAGACCAACACAATAGACAGCATTATAGTTGGCATTGGCCTTAATTTGTACGAGCCAAAGGACGGATTTGACGACGTCATAAAAGACATAGCCACCGCAATTTTTAAAAGGGAAGAACGAGTAGAAAAATGCAAGCTTGCCGCAGACATAGTAAACAGGCTGACACAAATGCTAAGCGCAAACGACAGCGGCGCATTTATGGGCGACTACATAAAGCGCAACATTGTGCCGGGTAAAGACGTGCTTGTGCTACAGGCTAGCGCAAGCTACAGTGCGCGCGCAACACGCATTAATTTAGACGGCAGCCTTGAGGTAAAACTACCAAGCGGCGAGGTTAAAAGCTTATCTTTTGGCGAGGTGAGTTTAAAATTGCAATAGGGCCTTTGTGCTCGCCCAAACGGCCTAGCCAAACCGATGCAATACGAACACGTTTTTTATTTAGCCAAAAGCCCGAAAACTGTGTCAGCGCACCTCGTAAGGTGAAAGCCTTACATAAGTACACTTTTTTGTTTTAGAATTTTTGGTGGTATAAAAATTTTTTAAAACCTGTTTGTGCAAATTTTGTGCTAGGCAAGGCAGACGAGCGAGCAACACTTATTGCATTACTAGTTAAAATAACACAGCACAGCGCATAAAATTACCAAAATAGGCGAGTTCGGATTATATCGGCTTGGCTAAAATTATATGCAGAGAAATGGCTTTTAAAGCAAAAAATGAGCCATACCCCATAGGCGCGCATTTAGGTTTGCCCATAGTATGGCCGCCATTATTTTTGCTTATATAACTATAAATTTAATTTGTAAAACAGGAGACTTTATAAGATGAACCAACATAAAAACCGCAAGAGCAACATAAAAAATATAACGCTATGCGCAATGTTTACCGCGCTAATTGCAGTGCTGTCGCAAATACAGGTGGCGCTGGGGCCCGTGCCTTTTAATTTAGCCGTTTTTGCTGTGTTTTTGGCCGGCATTATGCTTGCGCCCATTTGGGCCGCTTGCAGCGTGTTTGTTTATATGGCGCTTGGGTTTGTGGGCGTGCCTGTTTTTGCCGGCTTTAAGGGCGGCCCTGCAATTTTATTTGGCGCCACTGGCGGCTACATTTGGGGGTACTTAATACTCGCCACCATAACCGCACTGGCACTAAGGCACTTTGGCAACCGGTTTATTGTGCTTTTATGCATGGCTATTGGGCTGCTTGCGCTGTATGCGCTTGGCACCGCCTGGTTTATGTTTGTGACAAAAAACAGCCTACAGGCAAGCCTTACCATGTGTGTTTACCCCTTTGTTTTTGTGGATATTTGCAAGGCCATTTGCGCATATGTGCTAGGCACCGACATTGTTGCAAGGCTTAAAAAGGCAAATATTTTTTAGCTTTTTAAGCTTTAAGGCCACTTTAAATTTTATTTAACATAGCGCTTATGTAAACGCCATACAGTGCTTAACTTTAACAATTTAGCGCCTGTTTACCCTGTTTTTGCGCGGCTTTGCGCAATGCGGTAAAGCGGGCGCTTTTTTGTATTTTTATGCTATGCACGCCACGTTTTACACGCCTTGCCGTGCCTAAAAATGCATAAAATACACCCTGCGCCTGCTAGCCATTTCGTTTAGCAACGCGTGGCAGGCCACACTTGCCGCCCTATTTGTAGCGTAAAATGCAAGCGGCCGCTTTTTGGCGCAGTTTACAGTTTAAAAGGGACGGCTTTTATGTTAATTTTTTAACATGAAAGCCCCACTAATTTAACGTTTTTACGGCATTTTGTCTATTGTAAGAAACATAAAAATATGCTACTATGTATATATTACCAAATACATACAATTGCAATTTTTTAAGTAATTTTTTATACTTACACAACATTTAGCAAACAAAACACAGCCTTTACAATATGTATGCTTTTTGCTTGTATATGTAAAGCATGGCTATTTTGCCGGCACTTTCGTAATATTTAATAATTTTTTTATGGAGCACAATTATGGATATTTTAGCCAAGCGCAAGATACTTATTGTTGATGATAATATTACAAATTTAAATATTGCACGCAAGGCTCTTTGTGACGATTATAATGTAGTGCTTATAAAAGACGGACAGATGGCGCTAAACGAGCTTACAAAGATTAAACCCGATCTTATTTTGCTGGACGTTGAGATGCCCGGCTTAAGTGGTTTTGACGTTATTAAAGTTATAAAAGACGACATGGGCGAGCCATACAAAAGCATACCTATTATATTTTTAACGGCTAAAGACGACGGCGACAGCGAGTTTTTGGGGCTTTCCCTTGGCGCTGTAGACTACGTAGTTAAGCCGTTTTCTGCCGCTTTGTTAAAAAAGCGCGTGCAGCTTCACCTAGAGTTGCACGATTACAGCAACAACCTTGAGCGCATTGTAGAAGAGAAGACGGCGCATATAAAAGAGTTGCAGTACGCCATTGTGTACTCGCTGTCGGAGATGGTAGAGCGCAGAGACCACAACACCGGCGGGCACATTTTGCGCACAAGCAAGTACCTAAAAACACTTTTGCAACAGGTGCGCACAGACGGCTGTTACGGCGGCGAGCTTGACAGTGTGGACATGGACACTTATGCACACGCCTCGCAAATGCACGACGTCGGCAAAATTTGCGTGTCTGACACAATACTTTTAAAAGAGGGCAGCCTTACACCCGAAGAGTTT
Organism: uncultured Bacteroides sp.; assembly: GCA_964368295.1. GTDB lineage: Bacteria > Bacillota > Clostridia > Oscillospirales > Ruminococcaceae > Ruthenibacterium. The sequence continues at coordinate 526 of CAYJBO010000015.1, read as the reverse complement.
GAAGTAATGAAAGAGCACGCAACCTACGGCGGCGAGATTATACGCAGTGCGATGAAAACTACCAGCGCTGCGGAATTTTTAGAGGCGGCGGAGATATTTGCATCGTCACACCACGAAAAGTGGAACGGCACAGGCTACCCGGTAGGCCTAAAAGGTGAGGACATCCCCATTGGCGGCCGCCTTATGGCAATAGTGGACGCATACGACGCCATAACGTCTGAGCGCCCGTACAAAAAGGCAAAAACGCATGAACAAGCCGTGGAGATTATAAAGGCCGACAGCGGCACGCACTTTGACCCTCTGCTTGTCAACAGCTTTTTAGAGATTTCTGACCGCTTTAAGAGCATTGCAACGGACGACACAGCGCTTTAAAGCGCAAGCCTTATATTATATTTATTTTGCAGCGCCGGGCTTAATTTTTTAGTATAAATTGCAAAACACCTTTGCAATATTGCAGCATATTTTGCCACACACCGCTAAAAATGCCGCTTTGCAACAGCCGCAACTAATTTAAAACACCATACTT
>CAYJBO010000014.1:0-41262 GCA_964368295.1 uncultured Bacteroides sp. | reverse complement strand
TTCTCGACTGGCGCGCTTGACACGATTCGAACGTGCGACACATGGCGTCGGAGGCCATTGCTCTATCCAGCTGAGCTACAAGCGCATATTTAATCTATTACAAGCAATAATCAACGCAATTTAACACCCACTCATCAATACAAACACATTATAATACTGCATACCCATGCCCTATATATAGGGCATGGGTAATTTTTGTGTTTGTCGCTGCGCTGTGTGTAAAGTATAAGCTTTAATTAATTTTTGCCTTTTTAAAGTAAAAATTACTTTCTGCGGCCAAGTAGACGCAACAAGTATAAGAAAATGTTAATAAAGTCAAGGTAAAGCTGTAGTGCGCAGATTATAGTAGACTTTCTAGTCATCGCATCGTCGCCCTGTGTCATGGCGTGGTACATTTTTATCTTTTGCACGTCGTACGCTGTAAGCGCCATAAATAAACCTACGCCAACTATGCACATTATTGTCTCAAAGGCAGATAAATCTAAAAACATTGATAAAAGCCAAAAAACTGCCATTACTATTACACCGCCAAAAAGTATGGGGCCAAACTTAGTTAAATCGCGCTTTGTAAAGTGGCCGTATAGTGCCATACCGCCAAAATATAACGCGCTCATGCCAAATATAAATATTACCGAGCTTACCTCGTACATATAAAGCACGGCCGCAAATGTAACGCCGTTTAGTATTGCGTACCCAAAAAATATTGCGTATGCCGCACCAACACTTAGCTTTTGTATCATTATACTTAAAATAAAAACAAGTGCAAGCTCTGCTATTAGCAGTATAAATGGTAGCGACGGATTTGAAAATAAAAGTATTAGCATTGTCTCTGTCTGGCAAAAAATAGCCGTTGCAAATGTTGCTACAAGGCCTAAAAACATCCACAAAAAGGTGTTTGATGTAAAAGTAGAAAGCGACATTCCGCCGGAATTACCGTTATATTGGAAGCTGCCGTTTTGCATATTATTTTGATTGTAGCCGCCGCTTTGCGCATTGTTTTGGTTGTAGCTTGTATACTGCATGTTATTTTGGTTGTAGCCGCCGCTTTGCGCATTGTTTTGGTTGTAGCTTGTATACTGCATATTATTTTGGTTGTAGCCGCTGTTTTGCGTGTCGTTTTGGTTGTAGATTGAATACGGCATATTGTTTTGGTTGTAGCCGCCGTTTTGCGCATTGTTCATGTTGTAATTTTGCTGTTCTTGCTGTGTGTATGGGGCTTGATAATTACTATATTGCTGCTGGTTTTGATATGAGTCTTGCTGATTGTAACTTGGCTGCTCGTTCCCAAAAGTTTTTTGGTCGTAGCCCAAATTGTTATTGTTTTGATCCATTATTTTAGGTCCCCTTTATGTATTTTTTTGCATTTGCATGCATATATATGCTGTTTTAAATTGCATTGTTACAATATTATACTTTAGCACTTATAATATTACTTGTCAAACGGTGGCACTGTTTTTATCTGTCAAATGTCATTGCAAGGCTAGTGCTCCAGCGCTCTTCGGGCGCTAGCTCAATATTTGGCTTTTTGTCCGCCCACTCGCCGCTTGTGTCTACTGCGTCAGGCAGTGTGTGCCAGGGCTCAATGCATAAAAATTTCATCTCGCCCGGTGTAGACCAAAGCAGCACATACGGGTAGTCTTTAACATTTAATGTAATTTTTTTATCAGTGCCGCGCTCTTTTAATGTCATAGTCTCGCATGTAAGCCCTTTAAAGCATATGCTTCCGCCGTCAAAAAATGTGTCGTTTAGCTGTATTGTGTCGCCGCTTTCAAAGTAGGTATACTCCTTGTTTGTAATCAGGCCCGAAACAGCGTCACACTCTAACACTATGGGTGATTGCGGTGTGTCAAACACAACGTCGTAGTCTGTTGTAGCGTGCTCTTTGTCAAACGGGCACACAAACGCAGGGTGATACCCAAAGCCAAAAGGCATGCTCTCGTCGCTGTCGTTTACTACCGCAACGGTGTGGTGCAGCGTTTTCTCGCTGAGCTCATACGTGCTTATAAGCCCAAACGCATAGGGAAATTTTTCCATAGTAAGTACGTTGGCCTCTAAAATAAGTTTTACAGACGTGTCGCTTTTTTCTACTAGGATATGGTCTAAATCTCGTGCAAACCCATGCGGATTACCCTCGTACTCAATGCCGTCTTTTGTAAATTTGCCGTTTAAAAGTCTGCCGCAATAGGGGAACAATATTGGCGCATGTCTGCCCCAAACGGTAGGGTCAGCGCACCAAATCATCTCGTCGCCGGTGGCCTTGTTAATTACGCTGGCAATCTCCGCCCCCTTTGCGTTTATTTTTACTTGCAAAAATTCGTTTTCTATTATGTAGTGCATAATCGTCTCCGTTTCCCCGCATAACTTGCGGCTGGCGCTTAATTTTATTTTTAGGCAAAAGCAACTATCAAAATATGCTAAAAGCCAATTAACCGCAATTAATACCGCGTAGCATTTTGTTGACAGCCGGCATATTATGCATTAAGCTTTGCCTTTTTTGCTATATATATTTGCATTTAAAGTGTGGGCTTTTAGCGTTACTTTAATACAAAAACAACTATATATTACAGTATATTACATTGTGCGCAAAAATAAAAGTACCCTAAACAAATTTGTAACAATTTTTATTAAATTTGAATATTATACTACCATGAAAGGAGATGTATTAATGGTTGATTTTAATTACGGCGGCACGGGTACATTGCGTGTGCGTGCATATGCCGCAAACAGTGCATTGCCCGTAGCAAACGTAAAAATAACCGCGTATAACGAGGGCGATACCACGGCTATATATACAGGCTACACAGACGAAAACGGAATATTAGAGGGGTGGCAGTTCGACTGCCCACAAAAAGCTTTATCGCTTGACGAGCAGAACACACAAAAACCATACGGCACATACAATTTAATGGCGCAGTCTAGCGCGCACGCGACATTAATATTGCGTGGCTTTCAAATTTTTGACGGCGTAACGTCGATAGCGCAGATGGCGCTGACGCCTACCGAAGTGGACGAAAATAACGAGGTAGCCCCAATTTACAATACACCGGAGATTATTGAGGTGCCGTCGCACCCTCTTTATGCAGGCGATGGCGGAAGCGGCCCACAGCCGATAGACACTTGCGGCACGCCGTTTGTGCTCACAGAGGTGTTTATACCGGACGAGATAACCGTACACCTTGGCACGCCGAGCTCCAGTGCGCAAAATGTAACGGTGCCGTTTATTGACTATGTTAAAAACGTGGCCTCAAGCGAGATATACCCAACATGGCCCGAGCAGTCTTTAAGGGCGAATATCCACGCGCAAATAAGCGTTGCGCTAAACCGCATTTACACGGAGTGGTACCTTAGCAAAGGCTATAACTTTGAGATTACAAACAGCACAAGTTACGACCAATACTTTGTATATGGCCGCACAATTTTTGACTCGGTAAGCGCAATTGCAGACGACATATTTAACACATACGTGCGCAAAACAGGCACGGTTAACCCCTATTTTACAGAGTACTGTGACGGAGAGCAGGTGTCTTGCCCGGGCATGAAACAGTGGGGCACGGTAGACCTTGCAAACAGTGGGTACTTGGCGCCCGACATATTAAAATATTACTACGGCGACGACATAGAGATAGTGCGCACAAACAACATACAGAGCATAAAAGAGAGCTATCCCGGCACGCCGCTAACAATAGGCAGCACGGGCACTTATGTAAAAATAATTCAGCGCCAGTTAAACCGCATAGCAGACGACTATCCGTCGTTTGGCACTTTGAGTGTAGACGGGGTTTACGGCGCAGGCACGGCAGAAGTAGTGCGCAAGTTCCAAGCGCAGTTTAGTTTGTCGCAAGACGGCATTGTCGGCAGGAGCACATGGTATAAAATAAGCTATATATACGTGTCGGTTAAAGACCTTGCAGAGCTTACAAGCGAGGGAGAAAAACCAACGGGAGACCTTGTGGGCGGCACTTACCCCGGCACTGCGCTCTCTGTTGGTAGCAGCGGCGACAGCGTTTATCAAGTGCAGTTTTGGCTAAGCGAAATAGCCCAAGTAGACACAGCCGTGCCGACGCTTGCGGTGGACGGACAGTTTGGCAGTGGCACAAAGGCAAGCGTAGAGGCTTTTCAGGCGTCTTACGGGCTTGCGGTGGACGGCGTTGTGGGTCAGCTGACGTGGAACGAGATTTACAAGCAGTACACAAGCGTGGTGACAGATTCTACGCCGGGAATAACAAGCCCCGGAGAGTACCCGGGCACGGCGCTTAAAATAGGCAGTAGCGGCGATGATGTGCGCAGGATGCAATTTTATTTGCGCATTATATCACGCTATAACTCATCGGTGCCGGATCTCGATTCGGACGGAATTTTTGGAATGGGCACACAGGTTAGCGTTCTTGCGTTTCAAGACTATTATGGGCTGATAGAGGACGGCATTGTGGGCGTTATGACGTGGAACAAAATTTACGAGGTGTACACAGATTTAATTAACGACTTGCTCTCGCCAACTGCAAGGCCGGGCGAGTACCCGGGTACGCCGCTGTCCATTGGCTCGTCCGGGGTATACGTAAAAGAGATGCAGTACTACTTGTATTTGCTTAGCGCATATTACTTAGCACTGCCCGTTATACAGTACGACGGCAAGTTTGGCAGCGCAACGCAAAATGCCGTAAAAGTGTGGCAAGGCTTGATGGGCCTAACACAAGACGGCGTTGTGGGCCCGCTGACGTGGGCCAGCATATATGGGCAATTTTCAAAATTGCGCTTTGTGGATGGCACCGTGCAGGCACAGCAAGTTTACGCATATCCGGGCTATAATTTGTCCGAGGGCACACAGGGCGACATGGTAAAATTTGCGCAGTTCTTGCTAGAATACATAAGCTTGTTCTTTAGCAAGGTGCGCCCTATAGGGCAGATAGACGGCGTTTACGGCAGCGAGACAGCACTATCGACAGAGAGTTTTCAGCGCATTGTACCGCTGCCGCAAACGGGCATTATTGACAAGGACACATGGGATGCGCTTGTCGTTGTCTACTTGGTTTGTGCGTTTGACTACAACGGTGTAAACAGCGTGCCGGACGGAGAGTACGGCGGCAAAGTATTGCTGCTTGGCAGTACCGGCCTACAGGTTTACAGGCTGCAAAAATATATGGACGGCATAGCAACAAAGTACTGTATGCCGGAGTTTGTACAGGTTACCGGCGTGTTTGACGCACTTACACAATCGGCTTTGGAGAGCTTTCAGCTAAACTTTGGCCTGCCTGTAACGGGCTTTGTCGATAGGAGAACATGGGACACTATATACTCTTATTACAACTCATAGCACAGTACAGCCGGTACAAAATTATAGTGTAGACTAAAATAAAAACTGTCTGCCGCACGTTTAACCCACGGCGGCAGACAGTTTACTTTATAATTTTTTTTGCAGGGCGCTGTTTATGCCGGGCAACGCTTTGCACGGCAAATTATTGCGCAAATGGCAAGCGTAAAATTACTCGACAATCGAGTTTTCAAACACAATTTGGCCAAGCACACCGCGCACCCATTTCATGCCGCACTGGCGCGCGTTCTCCTCTATTACAAATTCAACGGCGGCCTCTTGGTTTGCGTAGTCCTCAAGCGTTGTTGTGCCCTCGTAATATCCTATGGATAAGTATATCTTATATCGTCCGTCGGGTATTTCGCCCGTCTTTATGGTAAGTGTGTGCTGTTGGTTTTCTTTGGTGGGGTCTACCTCAATGTCGGGCGACAGGCAAGTGCCCGTGACACTCGCGCCCTCCTGTATAATACAGCGGAACTTTACAGAGCTTAAATTTTTTAAATTCTTCCAGTATATCGTAAACTTTAAGTCATCACCGGCGTTGTAGTTGTTGTTTTGCTTGCCTACAAGCTCGCTTGCCAGCACAGACGCCTTTTGCACATTTGTATATTCGTCCGGCTGTGCAAATGTCTTTTTAACGGCGAGCTCGCTGCTCTCCTCAGAGTACACCTCAATGCCACGCTCCACATCGCCGTCGTAAATAACTTTGCCGTCTTTTAGCACAATGGCCCTTGTGCACAGGCGGCGCACGGTTGCCATGTTGTGGCTAACGTAAAGCACTGTCTTGCCATGTTCTGTCGATTCATCGCTCATTTTTGTAAGGCACTTGCGCTGGAACTTAACATCGCCAACGGCGAGCACCTCGTCCATTATCATAATTTCGCTGTCTAAGTGTGCCGCAACGGCAAACGCTAGCTTTACGTACATGCCGCTAGAATACCGCTTAACAGGCGTGTCTATAAAATCACGGCACTCGCTAAAATCTATAATTTCTTCAATTTTGCTGTCTATTTCGGCTTTTGTCATGCCCAAAATAGCACCGTTCATGTAAATGTTCTCTCGGCCGGTCATCTCGGGGTTAAAGCCCGTGCCAACCTCAAGCATGCTGGCAACACGCCCGCGCAGTACAGCATCGCCCTCGGTAGGCGCTGTAACGCGTGACAATATTTTTAATAGCGTGCTTTTGCCTGCACCGTTGCCGCCAATAATGGCAACTGCCTCGCCTTTATTTACTGTAAAATTAACGCCGTTAAGCGCCATAAAAGTGTCGCCTACTATGCGCTGTGTGTCAAATAATGACGTGTTAGGGTCTTCTTTTTTGCGCACACGCGCCCACCAAGACTCTAGCTCGGCCTTTAGCGTGCCGCCGCCAATTTGCCCTATGCGGTAACGTTTTTTTATACCGTTTACCTCTATCATGGGTTTATCCATCTATGTGCTCCAATCATGTTGCTGTTATATATTTAAAAATTTGTGCGTAAAGCTTAGATATAGCGCTATGCTGTAATAAATGTGTTATACCGTATCCATAAAAGTTTTTTCTATTTTATTAAACATTGTTACGCCCCAAATTAAAAGCACTAATGTTATAAATATAGAAAGCGCCCAGGGCTGCAATAAAAGCCCACCCGTGCCAAACAATGCATACTTAAAGTTGTGCACTAGCGGCGTTACAGGGTTTAGTAAAAGCAGCGTTAGCGTTGTGCCCGACATTGTAGAAATAGGGTATACAACAGGCGTTGCGTACATCCACAACTGCATGCCAAAAGTTACGGCAAATGCTAAATCTCTGTATTTTGTGGTTAGGCTAGACACTATTATGCCCACCGCAAGGCCTAAAATAATGCATTGCAATAAGATAGGCACAATGAATAAAATGTTTACACCTAGTATAATACTAGGGTCGGTAAACATGTAGTATAAATAAATAATAAATAACAGTGCAAACTGAATACCAAAGTTTAAAAGCGAGGTAATAACCTGGGATATGGGCACCGTGAGGCGAGGAAAGTAAATTTTACTAAAAACCCCTGCGTTGTGCACAAACGTGTTTGCCGTGCCGGTAACGGCCGAAAAAAACAGCGACCACATTGTGTTACCTGCCATGTAAAATAAAAATTGCGGCACACCGTCGGTTGACATGCCTGCCACCTGGCCAAAAATTGCAGTAAAAACAACGCTTGTAAAAAGCGGCGTTATTATAAGCCAAAGCGGGCCTAAAACTGTCTGCTTATAAATAAGTTTAAAGTTGCGTATTACAAAAAGGCCAATTAGGTCCCTGTACTGCCAAAGCTCTTTAAAATTTACACTGAGCGAGCTGTGCTTAGCCTTTATCTCTATCTCGTGTGTGTCATGTGTCATTGTTTTTCCCCTAACGCGTTATTTATGCCGTTTAAAAGTGTGTTTGCAACGTGCTCTAACGTGTAATTATAATATAATTTTTGCACTAAATCAAGCGCAACACGCTCTGCCTTATTATTATTTATAAAATTTAGCACTTGCTGTGCGCTGTGTTTTGCGTCTTTGTCTAAAACTGTAAGTGCAAGTGGGTATTTGTCGGCGTACTTTCTGTTTGGGCAGTTATTTGCAGTTTGAATATTTAAAATAGGCCTGCCGGTGCACACGTATTCAAAAAGCTTGCTGCCCACCATGTTTTCTATGTTGCTGCAAATGTTTAAAAGCACATCGGCGTTTGATATTATGCGCTGTGCCTCGGTGGCATCCACGCTGCCGTGCAGTATAATATTGTGCGGATGTTTTTTTGCCATATCCTCGATTAAGCCGCCTTGGTGTGTGCCAACAAAGTAAAATTTAACTGTGCTGTCAAGGCCTATTATTTTCTCGGCCATCAAAAGCGTATTGTCTGGGTTGCGGATGTCGTTAAAAATTCCGCCGCAAAACACAATATTTGTGCTGTTTTTGTCAAGGCTTAGCGTGTGCGGTGCGTCGGTGTTAAGCGCTTTTATACCGGGGAAGCCTATGGGGTTTATCTTGTGCAAAACATCTTTATAGGCCGGGTGCGCTTTGTACTCTTCATATAGCTCGTATGTTGTAAATGCGGCGACACAGCGAGAGATTACCTCTGCTTCGTCGCGTGTTTTCTCGGCCTCTTTTTCGCATAAATACGTCTTGTGCGTGCCGTATGGGTCCAGCTGATAATACACTTTTTTTACGTTTGGAAGCTCTGCATTAAGCACACATTGTGCAAATTCAAACGGGTAGGCAAAACCTATAACAGTGTCTATGCTTTCGGCTTTAATAATGCGCTTTACATACTGTACGTATATTTTATGAGTAATGGGCTTGCTGTTTATATTTAGCTTGTAATACAAAAATATTTTAATGGCGTTTATAGGGTGGCGCAAGGCAAAGTTTAGTTTGCTGCTATTTGGGTATTTATCAAGGTAGTCGTCGTATACGTTTAAAGCGCTAGATAAAAATTTGTTAGGAGATACCCTTATAATACTTGTGCCGTGCTCGGTTGTGTAGTTTTTAATGGTGTCGTAGGCACCGCCTAATATAACGCACTTGTGCCCTTTTGCTGCAAGATAATTTGCAAGGGCAAGCTCTATTACATTGTTAGCTATGGGCGTTTTTCCATAAAAACCCGCCGAAAATAAAATATTCATTAAATTTATCCTTTATACTGCATTATTAATTTTGCCCATAAGTACTGGCAAGTAACATTAAAGTATATACTTGTTAAATTAATATTCGTCGCCATACTTTTCTTTTAAAATGCGCTCGTGCTCTTCAATTTGGGGCTTTGTAAAGCGTGGCTTTTTTTTATCGTTGCTAATAAAAATGGTATAGGGCTCAACGCTTTTGTTTACAATAGCGCCTGCCGCCACAACACTGCCCCTGCCAATGGTAACGCCTTTTAATATAACTGCATTTGCACCAAGCCACACGTCGTCCTCAATAGTAACAGGCTTGTCGTTTTCGGGCAGTTTCAAATCATCGCCAATTTTATGCATGTATTCCCCAATGATATCCGTGCGATGATCGCCGGTTACTACGGTAATATGGGGGCCAAAAACTACGTATTTACCAATATTTATTTTAGCATTTGTGGCAAATAAAGTGCAACTTTTTCCTATTACAGTATTGTCGCCTATAGCAATATTGCCCTCGTTTGAGTACACAAAATCATCGCCTATAGACACATTTATGCCCCTGTGCGCAAATTTAATTTTATCGGTATTGCCAAACACTATATTTTTTATTTTTTTTCGCAATAAAAAAACTAAGCCGTTTACCAAATATAAAACCCCTTTATTTAAAATTAAGCGCAAAGCTTTGCTGCTTGCCAATATTTAAATATCGCCCTTTACTACCTTTAAAAACGACGATATATCTTTATATATACTCAAATCATGCGACTGCATGTCGGCTTTCATATCTTTTAGTTCTTGCTCGTGTAGCAAAATGTATTTTAATTTTTCGTATATTGCTTCCTCGTCGTTTTTTGCAATGTAGCCGTTTTTGCCCTCTGTCACTTGCTCGTGGGCGCTCTTGTACTCGCTTACAAGCACAGGCGTGCCTATAATTATCGCCTCGTCTACCGACATAGGCTTGCCCTCATACCGGCTTGGCTGTACAAAAAGGTCGGCCTTTTTTGTAAATGGGTGCGGGTTGTTGCGGCTGCCAAGCAAAATAAAAGTATCCTCCATGTCCAGCTGCTCAATCAGCGTCTGCGTCTCTTCTCTCGATTCGCCATCGCCCACTATGTACCATTTAAACGTAAAACCGTCATCTTTAAGGCGGCTAGCGACGCGCACCGCCCTGTCAAACGCCTTGGATTTATTGTCTATGCGCCCAACGCTAACTATGTCAAATGCGCTCTTTTCAAATGTCTCGGCATCTGCATCGGCCAGTAGCAGTGTTTTTTCTACATCCAAAACATTGCGCACAGACGTTATTTTATCGGCAAAAAAAGGCAGCTTTTGCGCCATTGTATCACGTGTTGTGTCCGCAACCGCAACAAGCGCATCTAGCTCTGCATAGCCGTTTTTATCAATTTTAGTGTTAAAGCGTGCACGCTCGTAGTCTGTGTGCACATAGCCAACCTTGCGCTTTGCGGTTGTCATTTTTGCAACGTAATAACAGGGGAAAACCTCTTCCCACGCAACAACACAGTCGTACTTGCTCATGTCCTCTTTAAAAAAGCGCCTAACAAGCACAAAGCTAGACAATTGGCTAAGCCTTATTAGGCGCAGAGAATTTTTGTCGTTGCTTTTGCCTTGTGCCGCGCGCCTTTTTACAAAAACGTTAATTGCCATACTTAAAAGCATTATTGCCATTTGTGCAAAATAGCACAGCCAGCCGCGCAGTCTGTCGCCTTTTCCGTCGTGGTATCTCACGGTTAAGCCGGGGTATTGCGGTATTTCTATCTGGCTTTTTTCAAACAGCAAAAGGTCTACTTGCACGCCGTCCTCGCTTAAATATTTTAGCATGGGCAGCAAACTGGACGAAAACCCGCCCATTGCAAGTGTGTATGAAACAATGCATATTTTCATGTAAATTCTCCGTTTTCTGCAATTATTGGCATTGTGCACGCCGCATATAACATTATTATATAAGCGATTTCCAATGCTTTAAAATAACGCCGACACGTATTTTTAACCTGCCGATAAAGCTTTTTTCTTGCTGTGTTTTTTCGTTAACCGTGCTCATGTCGGGGATGTCCTCGTCAAAGCCCCTTTTTGTCATGTCGATGTCAATATTGTGCTGTTTAAGTTGGGCTTCAACCTTTTGTGTCCACTTGCCCCTGTGTACAGCGCCGCCGAGGTACCACGCATATGTAAATGCCTGTGGCGCCCCATCTTTTGCAATGTGGTACTCGCCCCTGCGAAGGCGCGAGCGTATGCTGGCAAACATCTCAAATTCCCACGGGTTTTCGTGTTTTCTTAGCAGGGCTATAAGCTCCTTTGTGCGCCAAAGCCCCGCCTGTGTGCTAACCCTAAACGGCACATAGCGTTTGCACTTGTAAAAATCTTTATATATCTCTTTTTTTGTTGTGTAAAAAGGCGTGGGCACAAAGCAAAAATTTACAACGTTTTTGTTTTGCTCCATTATTTTTACGCACTCGTCAATTTTTTGCTCGTCGACAGGCGATTCCATAAAAAAATCGTCTAACAAAAACAGCGTGTACGGTGTTTTTACCTGTTTTAAATTTAAAATTAAGCGCTCGCTCCATGTCTGCGGTTTGCCGTTTTTTTCAAAATTAAACGTTTTTATGTCAAGATTTTCAAACCCAAAGCTCTTTGTCTCCGTGTTTAAAATAATTTCTTTTTCGCTTAAATTTTCCCAGTTGGCGCCGAGCATTGTAAAAAACGGCGCCCATAAATCTTCGTATGTATCGCAAGACGACACAAAAACAGTGTACTTACAGCTCATTTGTGCTCCTTTTTGGCTTTATTATTGCAAGGGGCAAAACCACGGGCAAAAACAACCCGTGCGACAAAAACCAAATTGCAATTTTTATATAAACAGCGTGCTTTTTGCCTAAATTGCGCAGATGGCCAATGTCTTTAATCTCATTTTTACTGCGCCTTAAATAGCGCATTTTTTCGGTTATTGTAAAGTCGCTGAGGCATACATCAAGCATTAGGCTTGCGTGTGTTTTATCTTTAAAAATTTGCAGCGCCTTGCCCGTGCGTCCCTGTTTTTTTGCAATTTCCATAAGGGCCTGCGGCAATTTTGCAATTTGCATGTATTTTTTTTGAGAAAAACTGCGAGTTGCAGAGTTTTCGTGCAGCCTGTAATTGTGGTAAAGGCTGTCTTTTAAAACAATACCCTTTTTTGCAACGCTTAAAAACCAAATGTTAAACGCCAAATCCTCGCCTATAACAAGTCCGTTGTCTATGCTTGGCAGTATTAATTTTAAAAGGCTTGTTTTGTAAATTTTGCTCCAGCGTGAGTTTATTACAGGGTAAAAACTAGCGCTCTGCTCAAAAAATGGGCGCAAAAGTTCGCCCTCTATGTCGTTAAAAATGCACTCTTTGTCGCTGTAAAGCTCTTTGGAGAGCGTGCTCTCGTTTATAAGCGTGCCACACTGCGCAAAGTCTGCGCCCGCTTGCTGTATAGCGCTTATAAGGCAGGCAAATTTTTGTGGGGCCTGCCAGTCGTCGGCGTCTAAAAAGGTTGTGTAAAGCGTGTTTGATGATGATATACCGTCTATAATTGCCTTGTTTACGCCCTCGTTTTTCTTGTCGATAATGCGTATGCGCCCGTCTTTTTTTGCAAACTCTTTGCATATATCAAGGCTGGTGTCGGTACTGCCGTCGTTTATTAATATGTATTCAAAATCTGTAAAGCTCTGATTTAATACAGATTGTATACATCGATTTAAATATTGCTGTGCGTTGTAAACAGGGGTTATGACCGATAACAGCGGCATCACTTGCCCTCCAAAACTTTTATTAGGCTATCTGTGTAATTTTTTATGCTAAAATCTTTGGCGCGCAGTGCGCCTTTAGCCTTGTATTTTTGCAACACTTCGCCGTCGTTTTTAAGCATAATATTAACGCCGTTTGCTATGTTTTCTATGTGTTTGCGTGTTGTTTCGGCGCTGTCTTGTGGCGTTTGCGGCGGCAAAAGCAGGCCGTACTCGGCCTCTTCCACGCAATTTGCAATTGCGCTAAAGGGTGTTTCGGGCGCTAAAATTTCCCGTGGGCCCGCCTTGCAATCTGCAGAAATTACGCCGCATCCGCACGCTAGAGCCTCTACCAAAACATTGCCAAACCCCTCATGCAAAGAAGTAAAAAGCAGTATATCAGCATTTTTTAAAACGGAGTACGGGTTTGCGCAGCTGCCTAAAAATGTTACACACTTTTGAGCGTTTAACTGTGTTACAAGCGCTTGTAAGCTTTGCTTATTCGGCCCGTCGCCTGCTATATAAAGATGTGCGCCGCCGTGCTCTATCTGTAAGTGCGCAGTGGTTTTTATCGCAAGTTCAATATTTTTATCCGCATCAAGCCGCCCGAGCGACAGCAAAGTTAAGCCGTTTTTGTCTTTTTTTATGGCGGAAAAATCTTCGAGTTTCAAGGCGTCAATTCTGTCTGTGTCAAACGGGTTATACACAGTGTGCGCCCTGGTATTATCTATGTTTACACGCTGTAAAAAAAGCTCTTTAAGTGCCTTTGACACAAACACACTTGCATCTGCCCTTTTTAAAATAAGGCGATATATAAACGCTTTTACTGCTGACTTTGGCACGCTGTCCATGCCGTGCACAGAGATAACACACCGCTCAGCCCTCGTTTTTGTAAGCGCATTTGTCACACTGCAAACCTCGCCGAGGGCGTAAGTCACATCAAAGCCGTGCGCTTTTTTTATCTGCAATAATTTTATAGCGCGCTTGAGCGTAACTAGTATTTGCCCAATTGCGTTTTTTGCAAAAGGCACGTCAAGGCAAATTTTCTGTACGCCTAAGTCGTGCTCAAAATCGGTGTGGTAAAAGTAAACAACGGTTATGTCGTAGCTTTGCCGCAGCGCCGCTGTTGTTGTGGCAAGTACTGTCTCAATGCCGCCCGTGCCAATGCATGGTGCCAGCAAAAGTAGCTTTTTCATTCTGTGACCCCTATATATAATAATGTATATAAATAAAAAGTGCAAGTTTGTGTGGTTAATGCCGTGTAAATTTAGCCGCCGCTTTTTTTAGGCTTTAATTTATTTAATTTTGCGGACAGCCTAAAGTATGCGTATAATATGCAAGAGGCAAGCCTAATGCCAAATATCTTACTGCATAAATGTACTAGGCGCACAGAGCTGTTGTGGTCGTAATCCAACAGCTTTTTTAAAGAATATACGTCTTTTTTTACAGAGCTGTGTGCCTTTGCAAGGTGTATGTTTATAAGTAAAGTTGCGTACTGAAAGGCTACATAGTCCATGTAATGGGGCAAGCTTTGTCGTGGAACGTTGCCGCTTGTGTGTGCGTTTGCCGCCTTTTGGTCAATATCGTTTTCTGCGTATAACTTTTTGATAATGCACAGCAAATCATCGATGTGCTTTTTTGAAAAATTAGTTGTGATAGAGTCGCTGCGCTCTCTGTAAACGTATATAGCCTGTGGGCAAAACTTTATGTTTTTAGCCTGCTGTAAAATTTTAGCGCTAAACTCTATATCCTCAGAGAGTCGTCCGTGTTCAAAGGTGATGCTATTGTCAAAAATTAGCGAGGCTTTTATTAGTTTGATGCATACGCTTGAGGTATATACATTATGCTTTATTAGCGAGCATATGCTGTTGCTCTCGTCTTTTGGAAGGCGGCATATCTCGCTGCTATACGCGTTAATACTGTCGTAATATCGCATATAATTAAAGCACACAACATCGCAATTGTTTTTTTTCGCAAAATCGTTAAGTGTGGCAAGGCACGCAGTGTCGTAGTAGTAATCGTCGCTGTCTAAAAAAAGTACGCTGTCGCCCTTTATACGTGTAAGGCCTGCATTGCGTGCGCTTGCAAGGCCTGCGTTTTGTTTGTGCAGCACTTCAATTCTGCTGTCGCTTGCGGCAAATGTGTCGCATATCGCAGCGCTGCCGTCTGTACTGCCGTCGTTTACAAGTATAATTTGCATGTTTTTATGTGTTTGGTTTAAAACGCTTGTAACACATTGATGCAAATATTTTTCTGTGTTGTAAACGGGTATAATAACCGTTATCTTATCAGCCATAAAAGCTCCCTGTGTCAATTAATTTATTGCCCTATGCAACCGAAATGGCAAAATAATATTGAATGGTGTCATCGCTGTTCCAGTAGCCGTTAACCTTATAGAGATACTCGCCTTTATCGTTTGGTGCGTACAGCGTGCCTAAATCTTGCATTGCAATTTGCGTAAACTCGGTAGAGTGTATGCCGCTCGCCCTGTACACGGTTAACTCTTTAGGCGTGGTTGTGAAAGTTATTTGCATTTCGCTGCCGGCTTGTACCTCCTGTGCAACTATGGGTAAGTCTTGTGGGGTAAGGTTTGTCGCCTGCCATTTTTCGGTAGTTGCAAAAAAGCTCCAAGTGTAGCCGGCCCTGTAAATGTTATGCTCTAAAAAGGGCTGGCCCGCATGCGTAACCGTTATTATTGGCAGGGCGGCCTCCGGGCTTCGGGTGTCAAGTGCGGCCTTGATAAATACCGTTAAAGCGGCACTTAAAAATATTAATAATGTTGCCAGCAGTATTTTTTTTATAAAGCGTTTGCGTGTTTTCATTTTAAACAACGCCTTTCATTTGTTATTGTGTGTAATATATGCGCTTTTAGGTTTACTATTTTTTGGCAGATGGGCGAGATTTATTGCAAGGAAAAGCCTTGCAGTAATGCCGGCGCATTGCAAAAGGTTTTGACGATGATAGAAAACTTGCCAATTTGTCATAGAACGGGGGTGTATTACATCGGCCCCGCTAGCGCAACAATAGGCGAAACAGCAAATAATAACCATGTATATTTTTTGCACATATATATAAAAGTATACAGCAAAAGCCCTTGAATGTCGAGCAATTATTACAAAACGCAGGCAAGGGCAATTAATAAAAACACAAAAAATAATTTTTTTTTTGCTTTTGCTATTAACTTTTTAAATAATAGGGCGATATATATTATAGAGCGGTAAAACCGTTAAACATGTAAGCGTAATGTGTTAAGGCCTGCGCGCTATGCTTACTTGTAAATAAAATAAGGGACAAGATGGAACTTGTCATACCTAAAATTATGGAGGATTTAAATTATGCGTATACAACATAACATTCCTGCGATGAACTCTTATCGCAACTACACAAACAATGTAAGCCAACTAAGCAAAAACCTTGAGAAATTATCTTCAGGTTACGCTGTAAACCGTGCAGGCGACGACGCTGCAGGTCTTGCAATTTCTGAGAAAATGCGTGCACAAATCACATCTTTAGACGCAGCACAAAAAAATGCTAAAGACGGTATCAGCTTAGTACAAACAGCTGAGGGCGCTTTGACAGAAGTACACGACATGCTAAACCGTATGGTTTACCTTGCAACACAATCTGCCAACGGCACATATGAAGATGATGTTGACCGTGCAGCACTAAACGAAGAGGTTACACAGCTTAAAAACGAGATCAATCGTATATCTGATGCTGCTAACTTCAACGGCAAAGTATTGTTTGACGGTACTTTCGCTAGCCAAACACTACAAATTGGTGAGTCGAGCGATTCTTTCAACCAGTTGACATTCTCAATTAGCAATATGTCGACAGCATCAACAGGCTTAAACATTGATAGCGTAAGCATTGGTACTTTGGCAGGGGCACAATCTGCAATCGGAACAATTAAAACAGCTATCAATACTGTTTCTACAGAGCGTGCAAAACTTGGTGCTATCCAAAACCGTCTTGACCACACACTTAACAACTTAGGTGTAATGGAAGAGAACATCCAAGACGCAGAGAGCTCAATCCGCGACACAGACGTAGCAGAAGAAATGATGGATTACACAAAGAACAACATCCTAGTTCAATCTGCACAGGCTATGCTTGCTCAAGCAAACATGATGCCTCAAGGCGTTTTGCAACTTCTACAATAATAATTGCAGACGCATTGCAATATTATTACAATACAGGCCAAAAGGGCGGACATTTGTCCGCCCTTATTTTTTTTGCAAATAAGCGTTTTTAATTTTATGTGTACATAAAACAAGCGCAAAAAAGGCCGGCGTGCAATAAGTTAACAATAAAAAGCGTGGCAAATTAAATGCACTGTGCGCCAAAATTGTTGCCCTAGCCAAGCCGATGTAATCAAAACCCGCCTAAAACGCATAAATTGCACATCTAACTGCGTTATCCTCCTAGACAAACGCTAGTGTGCCGTCGTCGTCTGCCTTGTTATATGCACAATTTATGTGCTTTTAGGTCTTTAGATTTTATGGCAAAGGGGTGAACTTTCTATCAGCGTCAAAGCCTTTTGTAAGGCGCTAGCATTACTGCAAGGTTTTTCCTTGCTATAAAGCCCGCCCCTTTGCCATAAAATCTAAAGACCTAAAAGCACGCACAGCACGCAAAAAAACGGGTGCGCTAAAGGCTGGCGCACCCGTTTTAAAAGTAAATATTAAAATTAAGCCCTCATCGGCTAAGTGTGCATAAACATCAATTTTATGCAGTACAGCGGCAAAAATACAACAAACAGTAAAAGCGCGTATTATTGCATTAACCGTTAGCATAAATGCTTGCGATACGAGAGCCGGCCATTTAAACAATAAAAAAATTATACAATGCCGAGATATTCCTCCAAAGTCACGCCCGTGCTCATTATCTCTTGGGCGGCCTCTTTACCGACATACCTGTAATGCCACGGCTCATAAACCACGCCTGTAATGGCTGCTTTTTCCTTTGGGTAGCGCAAAATAAAGCCGTACTCCGCACAGTTTTCGTAAAGCCAGTCAAAATGCTCTGTCTGCTCAAAATCTTGAGTTAAATCGTCATGTGTGCTGTACCAATCCGCTGATACTATATCGGCGGCAAGGCCTAAATTGTGCTCAGACGTGTACGGGCGTGCCACCCACATGGCGGCCTCTGCCTCTGCCTTTGCCTGGCTTAAGCCCGTGTCTAATAAGGACTGCACTTTGTTGTTATAAAGTGTCTCTTGCCGCTCGGGAGAGCGGTATGCCGACACTAAGTATAGTTGTAACTCCGCTTTTTCGGCGGCGGCTAACATCTGTTCTAAGGCATCTGCGGCGCGCACATCAAATAATCTTTCGTCAAAACCTTTAATCGCGCGCATTTCTATGTCGTAATTCTCCGGCAATGGATATTTTGCGTTTACAAGTACCATGTTCCACCCCAAGTCCCCAAAGGCGGCAGCTGCCGCCGCCGTTGAGGATGAAATATCGCTGTTTTGTTGTGTGTCGTCTGTGCCGCTATGCGACGAGGTTGTGCTGTTGTCCGTTAAACTGTTTTGTTGTGTGTCGTCTGTGCCGCTATGCGACGAGGTTGTGCTGTTGTCCATTAAACTGTCCGAAGCAATGTCCTCGTTGCGTGAGCAGGACGTTACTAATAGTGTAAACGACAGTAATAGAGCAACTTGTAATATTAATATTTTTTTCAATGTGGCAACTCCTTTGTTGCTGTTTTGCGGCTTTAAGCTGCACAATTTAATGCGGCAAAAAAGCCAAATGCAAAACAACTTTATTGTAAATTGCCGGTAAGCGCCATTATTGCAGCAAGTGCCGCAATGGGCGCAGTTTCACAGCGCAGTATGCGCGGGCCAAGCCCCGTAATTTTACAACCCGAATCGCTTGCAAATTGTACTTCTTGCGGGGTAAAGCCGCCCTCACTGCCCGTTATCAAAGCAATGGTTTTTACGCCATCGCAAAGCCGGCTATGTAAATTTTCGCCAGCTTTTTCGTTCTCGTAAAGAAAAATAGCAACATCGTTTTTTATCGCTTCTTCGATCATTTCTTTATACTGTAGCGGCGCACACACGTTTGGCACAATGGCGCGTGCGCTCTGCTTTGCCGCCTCTAGCGCTATTTTGTTTAGGCGGTCGGTTTTGGTGTTTTGCTTATCTGCTTTGTCGATTTTATATTTTTTTTGCGTTACAACGCAGTTTTTGCTGTAAAAAGGCACTATTGTAACGGCGCCTAGCTCCGTTGCCTTTTGCACAATAAGCTCAAGCTTATCTAGCTTTGGGTAGCCTGCATATATTGTAACCGCCACATCGGGCTCTGATACACTTTTGACACAGGTATTTATTTCCACGCGTACAAAATCTTTGCCAATGTCGGTTATTTTTGCCTTGTAATCGTAGCCTTTGCCGTCACAAAGCGTAAGCTCATCGCCTATTTTTGCCCTTAACACACACGCTATGTGGTGCGCCTCGGCACTGTCTATAACTGCGCTCGTATCTGTTGGTAATAATTTGTCGCAAAAATATCTATGTGCCATAAATATTGCCTCATTTCGTCAAATAATAGTGTACATCTCACGGGCTACGTCTTTGCCAACGGCCACGGCCAAAGACATTACCTGTACCTTTACGGTGCGCTGGCCAAACATTATTTCAATAATGTCGCCCTCTTTTACGGTGTAGCTTGCCTTTACCGGCTTGCCGTTTACCGCTATGCGCCCTGCGTCTGCCGCCTCGTTTGCAAGGGTGCGGCGCTTAATTAATCTGCTCACTTTTAAGTATTTATCTATGCGCATTTTGCCCTCCATCAATTGTTAAGTATGCCTTTATATGCGTGCATTTATTATTTTACTGATAGTAAAAAATTATGCGTTTAAACAAATAGTAAAACATTGCAATGCCCACTGCGTTGTTTTAGCGCAGCATTAACAATATTTATTATACGGTTTGCGCCTGTTTTATGCAAGCCTTAATTACTTGTGTGCGGCACTTAAACACGGTAATTTGCGTTAAAATTTTATGCTTACTTAACGATATTACGCAAGAAAAGCGTCAAAGCTACACTCGCATGCGGCATTTGCATTTTTAATAAAAAACTGTTATAATTAAATTAATCGCACCGTAAAATTTAATGTCATAAATTTAACAGTAGCACAAAGGGAAAATGCGCATGAACTATAAACAAAACAAACTTTCAATGCTCATTGTTTTAATTATAGCGTTAACCGTCACGGTTTACGCATTCTCTGTGTTTAACGCAAGCGTTGCACAGCAGTTAGACAGCTCTGTTGTAACGTATGTAAACACCATAGCAATGCAACAAGAGTTGGCAATTAATAACGAGGTAAATAGCAAAATAATGAACCTGTACTCTGTGGCAGATACGCTTGCTGTAATAGGCGAGGACGATGACTACACCTTGACCTATCTTGCAGCTATGCAAGAGCGATACGGCTACGAGACGCTGTCAATTGCGAACTTCCACGGCGACGGTGTTTTTGCCGATGGGCAAAGGGCTTATTTTGGATATGAGGAGTATTTTGAAGAAGTAATAGGCGGCACGCCAATTGTAACAGAGCCTTATCTTTCGCCGTCGCTTGACATACGTGTTATTACGGCCGCAGTGCCGATTGATTTAAACGGAGAAGTAGTGGGCATTGCAATGGCCAGTTACGCCGTAGATTATTTTGAGCAAGAAATTTTAAACTTTGCCACCGGCAAGGGCAACACATTAATTGTAAACATAGCGGGCGAGGTAATTATGGCCACGGGCGAAGAGCTGCAGCACATTGAAAAGCTTGAGAGTGCAACGTTTAACGGCAGCGCATCGTTTGAAAAGTTGATGGACGACTTTGCCACAGGCACTAGGGGCACCGCAACGTACACGTTAGACGGGCAGACGATAATAGCAGAGTACAGGCCCGTAGCGCTTAACAATTGGATGCTATTTTACTTTGTGCCGCAAAGCTATGTGCAAAGCACAAGCACAATAATAAGCAAGAGCGTTGTAATATTTACCGCAATAATGTTTGCGCTGTTTGCCGGCATACTGATGTACTCTATATTAACGAGAAACAGATACCTAAAGCTAGTGGAGAAATCTGCCTATTATGACGAGCTTACAGGTTTGCCAAACTTGGTAAAACTAAAAAAAGATATGCGACAGGTGCTAGAGGAAAACACCACAAATCAGTACGCAGTAGTTAAAATGGACATAGCAAACTTTAAGGCGATAAACGAGCTTTACAGCTTTGACATGGGAAACAAGGTGCTAAAATGCATTTCAGAGACGGCAGGCTTTGTAAAAGAGCCTACGTTAATAGTGGCGCGCATAGGCCCTGATGAATTTATACTGTTTGCCTCCAGGCGCTTTTTAGATAATTTTGGCAACACGAAGAAATTTTTTGAAGATGTTTTTAGAAAAATACTGTCGGGAATAACGGACCACAGCATTATATTTAGGTTTGGCCGATACTTTATAGAGCCGGGCGATACCGACGTTGACGACATAGTTAACAAGGTTAGCATGGCGCACAGCTTTACAAAAACTACAGACGGTGAGAGCCTGTGCGATTACGACGACACGTTTAAAAAGCAATCGCTGCTTATAGCGGAGATAACAAATAAGATGCACGGCGCACTAAAGCACGGTGAATTTAAAGTGTTCTTGCAGCCGAAATTTAGCATTTTAAACGAGGAAATGATAGGCGCAGAGGCGCTTGTCAGATGGGACGACGGAACAGGCGCAAAGATTTTTCCAAACGTGTTTATACCGATGTTTGAGGCCAACGGCTTTGTTACAGAGCTAGATAAATACATGCTTGAAAACGTGTGTAAAACCATAAGGTCGTGGCTTGATAAAGGGTATAAGTGCGTTGCAATATCTGTTAATTTCTCACGTATCCACTTGCAAAACCCAAATTTTGTAAGCGACTTAGTACAAATAGTTAAGCGTCAAAACGTGCCTACAAGCTATATAGAAATAGAGCTTACTGAAACCACAATAACCGAGAACGAGGGCGAAATTGACAAATTGCTCAGCGATTTGCACGAGGCCGGCTTTACCGTTTCAATAGACGATTTTGGCGCGGGGTACTCGTCGCTTGGCATGCTTAAAAACTTTAAGGTAGACACGCTAAAATTAGATAGAAGCTTTTTTGTAAATAATAAGTACGACGAGCGCGGAGACCTTGTGATTGACGGCATAATACAGATAGCGCACAGCCTGGACATGAAGATTGTAGCAGAGGGCGTTGAGGAGCCGGAGCAGATAGAATTTTTGAAAAAGGTAAACTGCGAGGCCGCCCAGGGCTACTACTACGCAAAGCCAATGCCTGCGCAAGAGTTTGAAGAACTATATTTTAAAGGCAAGTAACGCCTAAAATTCACGGCAAAACCGCAATATTACACACGGATAAATAAGTAGTGTGCGCATATAAACTGCGGCGCTTAAAACAGAGCTCAAAACATAAAATAATAAACCGCCCATAAGCCTTAAAGCTTGTGGGCGATTTTGTTTTATAGGTAAAATTATTAGCGGCACTTAAAACGTGCAAAGTGTTTTTGCGTATTATCGCTATATTTTTTGGCTGTTAAATACACATGGCCAGCTTTAACGGCCCCGGTATCTCGCTCAAATAGCATCGGCTTTGCCGGCAAATATAGTGCCACTTAAACCCGATTTATTACAAGTGACTAACCTTGTATCATCATTAAAATGCTTACAATAACTACTAAAAACATAATCATATGCATAACACAAACAAGCACAAGCGGCCCGTTTCTGTAGGCAGAGCTCTCGTTAACACCGGCAATTTGCCTGTGCCTTAGCGCATTTACAAAAGATAACGCCATAAACACAACGGTGCTTATTGTGCAAATAGGCAGTATAAACAGTATTACCGCATATGCAATTACGGTTAGCGTCTCGTCGGACATTACGCTTTGTGCGTGCGGTGTTTGCGGCATTGCCAACAGCAAAATTAATAAAAAGTTGGCAACGGGCATAAATATGGCCTGCCTAATAGGTTTTTTAAACGATGGTTTTAGCAAACGCTCGGGCTGTTTTGTAAAAAATATACGTGCTAGCGCCAAATAAAGCAGTGTTGCGGTGCCGCAAGCTATTGCGGGAAACAGCACAATAACAAAAATATTTGGGGAGTTATAGGTGTAAAGCGTCGCCGCAACACAGGCTATAAACAAAAGGCCTATTGCTATTTCGTATTTTCTTTTTATCTTTGTCTTATCCATTATGCTTACCTTGGGCATCTTTCAGCCGCCCTTCCATAATAAGCAAAATTGCATCTTGCACGTCGTCATACCTTGCGCTAACTGCCTTTTGCTCGCTTGCCGTAAATGTGCCAAGCACCCAGTCTGCCAGTTGATATTCAGGGTGTGGCTTTGCCCCAACGCCAATTTTAACACGTGGATAATCCTCGCCAATATGGCCGTTGATGCTTTTTAGGCCGTTGTGGCCGCCCGCACTGCCGTTTGGCCGCACACGTAGCTTGCCCGGCTCTAACGACACATCGTCGAACACTACAATTACGTTTTGCGGCGCAACTTTATAAAAGCTGGTCGCCTTTTTTACGCTTGTGCCGGAGCAATTCATAAATGTCTGCGGCTTTATAAATAGCACTTTGTTGCCTTTTATGTTTGCCGTAGCACTAAGTGCGTCAAACTTACTGCGTGTAATTTTTACGCCATAGCTTTGCGCCATGTGGTCAACCGCACAAAAGCCAACGTTGTGCCGTGTGCGCTCGTACTTTTTGCCGGGGTTGCCCAGCCCTACAATTATATAGTCTATCTGTGGTTTTTTAAATAACATTTTTTTAGTTTATAGCCTTTTTTGTTTTAGTTTACTTTTTATATATGCGCTAAAGCGTGCTTTTTACAAAGCGTCTTAGGTTTTGGCCACGCTTAGCTCTGCCTTAAATTAAAGCGCCGCAAAGCCGCCCTTTAAATCCTCTAGTATGTCCTCTATGTGCTCTAGCCCAACAGAGAGCCTTATCATGCCGGGAGTAATGCCTGCCGCTACAAGCTGCTCGTCCGTCAGTTGGCGGTGCGTGCTGCTTGCAGGGTGTAAAACGCTAGTGCATATGTCCGACACGTGCACCTCTATGTTTGTAAGCTTTAGGCTGTCAATAAAGCGTACCGCGGCAGCCTTGCCGCCCTTAATGCAAAACGACACAACGCCGCTTGTGCCAAGAGGCAGGTATTTTTTTGCAAGCCCGTTTTGGGCCGATGTCTCAAGCATTGGGTAGTTTACAGACTCTACGTTTTCGTTGCTGTTTAAAAATTCTGCAACGGCAACTGCGTTTGCACAGTGGCGCTCCATGCGCAGAGGTAATGTCTCTAGCCCCATGTTTAGTATAAAGGCGTTCATGGCGTCGGGGTATGCGCCTATGTCGCGCATAAGCTGTACGCGCGCCTTAACAATATACGCCGCTTTGCCAAATTCTTTTGCGTAAACAAGGCCGTGGTAGCTCTCGTCGGGCTGTGTTAAGCCCTTAAATTTGTCGGCGTGTTTTTGCCAGTCAAAGTTGCCGCTATCCACAATTACGCCGCCAACTTGTATTGCGTGCCCGTCCATATATTTGGTGGTAGAGTGCACAATTATGTCTGCGCCCCACTCAAACGGGCGGCATAAAATTGGCGTTGCAAAAGTGTTGTCCACTATTAGCGGCACGCCGTTTTTGTGCGCAATTTTAGCAAATTTTTCAATGTCAAGCACTGTGAGCGCAGGGTTTGCAAGCGTCTCGCCATAAACGGCCTTTGTCTTGCTTGTAAACGCTGCTTGAATAGTGGCCTCGTCTGCGCTTCCGCTTACAAATTTTACGTTAATACCAAGCTTTTTAAGCGTGACGGCAAACAGGTTTATTGAGCCGCCGTAAACCTCAGACACAGATATAAACTCATCGCCGCTCTCGCACAGGTTTAATATAGACAGCATAGTTGCCGCCTGTCCGCTTGTTGTGCAAAGTGCGCCAACGCCGCCCTCTAACGCGTTAATTTTATCCTCTACCGCCGCAACTGTAGGGTTAGATATACGCGAGTACATGTGCCCTGCCTCTTTTAGGTCAAACAGGCGGCCGATGTGCTCGGTTGAGTTGTATGTGTAAGTTGTGCTCAGATAAATTGGCAGGGTTTTTGGGTCGCCATTTTGGGGGGTGTAGCCCTCTCTAAGGCATTTTGTTTCTATGCGCATATGTGTTTCCTTTCTGTTAAAAAGCGCCGGCGTCTATTAGCAGCTTTAATTGCAATATTGCCGACACGGTTTTGCTGTCGTTTATCTGTGCGTTTAACACCATCTGCACGGCCTCGTCAAGCGGTATTTTAAACACGCTTACAAACTCGTCCTCGTCTGGGCTTTGCTGTGTAAACGACAAATCTTTTGCGGCATAAAGGTATATAATCTCGTTGCAATAGCCGCATGTGGGTATAACTGTGCCAAGGTCTTTGTAGCCGTTTGCAACAATTCCCGCCTCCTCTGCCAGCTCACGCTTTGCAGTCTCAAAGGGGTCCTCGCCCGGCTCTAACTTGCCGGCAGGTATCTCAATAAGCTCTTTTCCAAGTGCGTATCTAAACTGTTTTACAAGGTAAATCTCTTGGTTTTCGTCTATTGCCAAAACGCCTGCGCCACCGCCGTGGTGCACTACCTCTCTTGTAGAGGTTGCGTTGTTTTCAAGCTCTACAGTGTCAACCGTTACGCGTATTACCTTGCCCTCAAAAACGGTTTCGCTGGCAAGCTGTTTTTCAAAATGCGGCATATTCCCCCCTGTTTTATATAAAAATTATGTGCTATATCATGTGGTTTAATCGTTTTTTTGCTTTATATTTTTAGGGTCTATAAATTCACATCTAACGCTCTCAATTCGTCTGTCGCTAACTTTTAAAACGGTAAACCAAACGTCGCTAAATTTAACGCACGCCTTCTCGTCCGCCGTGGGTATGCGCCCTAGTTTGTCAAACATAAAGCCGCCAACCGTGTCAAAATCAAGCTCATCAAGCGTGTCCTCGCTCAGCGTTATGCCAAATGCCTCAAGCGTCTCCTCAAAGTCCGCACTGCCCATTGCTATAAAGCTTCCGTCGGGCTGGCGCTGTAAATCCTCCGCCTCGTTGTCAAACTCGTCTTGAATATTGCCAACAATTTCCTCTAGTATATCCTCCATAGTAACAACGCCGCTTGTACCGCCGTACTCGTCTACAACAATGGCAATTTGCGTGTGCTTTTGCCTAAAGTCTACAAGTAGCTCCCTTGCGGGCCTTGCCTCGGGCACGTACATGGGGCTGCGCACAAATTGCGCCACAGTCAGCTCAGACTTTTTATCGTCGTCCCACACTGTAAATAAATCTTTTGCATAAAGTATACCCACAATGTCGTCCATAGTTTTGTGGTACACAGGCAGGCGGCTAACGCCATTTTTTGTCGCAATTTGCACAACGTCGTTTACAACGGCTGTGTCGGGCACACTTATAACGTCCTTGCGGTGCGTCATTATCTCACCGGCCGTAACGTCGTCAAGTTCTACTATATTAGTGATCATCTCTTTTTGATGCTCGTTTATAACCTCTTCTTCGGCTACGTCGTCAACAAGGTTTAAAAAGTCCTCTTCGGTAACGTCCTCGTACACTTTTTTGTTTAGCGCTTTAAAAAGCAGCGTAGACGGTGCGGCTATAATTGCGCCAACAGGCCTAAAAAGTGCAAAGCCCTCCTCGTCATCTTTGCCGTGCAGGCCGCCCAGCGCAAAGCCCAGTGCACTTAGCACGCAAAACGCCAACAGGCATAACAGTGCAAATAATAAGTGTGCAGGTTTAATAAAAATTTGTAGCAAGCCATAAACAAATGTGCCAATAGACAGCACATAGCAAACGCTAACACCGCAAATTCTTGTTGTAAAGCCAACGTTAAGGCGTTGCTCACGCTCGGTATCGTTTGAGCAAAGTGAGCCGGCACACCAGGAAAAAATCATTGCAAGCACAAAGCTTGCCGCTAAGATAATAAAATCAAGACCATCAGGGTCCATGTTAAGTGCTCCTTTTATAATGTATTATTTTTTGTGTACACATACATTTTGTGCGCTTTTAATTTAATTAAAATATTGCAGCACAGCACCTGTGTACACTTATCTATTATATAATATACATATTTTATGATAAAGTGTCAATGTTTTAAAAGTAAATTTAATGCCGGCAAACGCCGTAAATGCGCTTTTTTGCGCCGCCGCATAATGTTGCATATAACTGCGCAACTGCGCTATATTTTGCGTTTAACTATTTTTGAAAGCGGTTTTTAGCATCACTTTGTCGTTATAAATTTTTGCGTAAAGGCACTGCCGCACTCCATGGGTTTATTTAGGCACAGTGCGGCAAAATCCTCTGCTTTGCTGTGTGCGTCTGCCACCGTAAAGGCCGACATGCCACACAGTTTAAGTTGTGCCAAAGAGTGAGATACAGGCACCACACTTTGCTTTTTTATGCTTTTTAAAACGGCCAAACCTTTTTTGCTTGCGCCCAGAGCGTGCACGTATGGCGGCCTACTTGGCAAAAAGTTATTAAACTTTAGCGCGGCGTCCATTACAAGGCGGCGCAGCCTTGCGTGTGCGTAGCGCTTTGTCTTTAATGTGTCGCACAGCTGTGCCACCGTGGCGCTTTTTTGCACGGCTTTTAACAGCCTGTGCTCTAGGCCCTCTGTCATACCCCTTATTGCCACAAGGTTGTGCTCATCCATTTCCCTAAGGCGTGACAGCACTGCAATGTCAAAGCTGCGCCTTGATAAGAAGTGTCCGCACTGCACAGCTTGCCTGTATACGGGCACGCACTGCTGTGGCACATAGCTGTAAATACCCTCGTGGCCACCGCCTGTAAAAAACTGCTCACGCAGGGCGCTGGCGCTTGCAAATACATCTTGATATGCACGAAGAGGCTCGTCGTGGTTTACGCCTTTGCGCGCAATTGCAAGCGGCTGTGGAAATTTAAAGCCGTTTTTAAATTCTGCCTTCTCTTGCAAGTTAGTGGCGCAGGCGCTTAAATTTGGTGTACTTAAATTTGAAGTAGGCACATAAAATTTATTGGCAAACACATTTTTTTTATGCACAAGGAGCTCTGGCGCTAAGCCACGGCTGTAGCTTAAAAGCGCACGGCAGTACTCTACACCCAAAATATTATTAGGCGTGCGTAAAACATCGCCGGCACCGGGCAAAACTTTGTCGGCCGCCGCCGCACGTGCCGCCGCAAAAGGTGTGCCGCCCTGTAGCTTTCCTTGCAGCTTTTGCTTAAATTCCTCGCTTTGCAGTGCCTTTGCAACGGCAATAAGCCGCTGTGTGTCGGCATCCTCTGCGCCAAAACAAATAACGTCGCAAACGCCAATGGCGCACAAAATATAAACTGCCGCAAAGGCAAAGCCCTCGGCCGACAAAGCGGCGTAAGGCGCCGGCAGGCTTATAACTAAATCTGCGCCGCCAAGCAGTGCGGCATTTGTGCGCACACTAGTGGGGAAAAGCGCACAGTCGCCCCGCTGTACAACGCCGGGGCTACACACGCAGATTACAGCGTCGTAGCCGTTTTTGCGCAGTGTTTCTATTTGGTAGGCGTGCCCGTTGTGAAACGGGTTATACTCGGCAATTATGCCTGCAATTTTCATATTGCCCTCCATAAAAAAATTTTTTAATTATTGTTGAAAAATACTTGCTTTCATTATATAATAATAAGGCTAATAATAAAAGTGCTTTGTGCGCTGATAAGCATAAAGATTATATAAATAATCCGCAGGATTATTTATTGGCATATTTGGCGGTTGCCGCACTAGCGGCGAGCCAAATGCCGCATTGAATAAAAATTATATAATGCAACGCATTATATATATTTAATTCACAACGCTCTTAATGCAAAAAACCATGCGATATATGGTGTTTTAATGCATATTTGAAAGGAAAGGTCAATTAAAATGAATGTACTAGTTATCAACTGCGGATCCAGCTCTTTAAAATACCAGCTAATAGACATGAACAATGAAACTGTTATGTGTAAAGGCAACTGTGAGAGGGTTGGGCTCGATGACAGCTTTGTTACGCACAAAGCAAACGGCAAAGAATGGAAAGTCGAGTGCGACTTCCCAAGCCATACTGAGGCTTTTATGAAAGTGGTTACACTAATGACGTCGGGGGACAGCGCAGTTATCAGCGATAAGAGCGAAATAGACGCTATAGGCCACCGTGTTGTACAGGGTGCTGAGTACTTTACAAAGAGCGAAATTGTTACAGACGAGATTATAGACAAAATTGAAGAGGTTGCACCGCTTGCGCCTGTACACAACCCTGCACACGTGCAAGGCTTGCGTAGCGCAAAGGCTGTTTTTGGCGATAAAACACCTAATGTTGTTGTTTTTGACACAACATTCCACCAGACAATGCCGCCAAAAGCTTACATGTACGCAATACCTTATGAGCTGTATGAAAAATACTCTGTGCGCAAATACGGCGCACACGGCACAAGCCACAGATACGTAAGCCTTGCGGCCGCAGAGTTTTTGGGCAAAGACCTTGCAGATTTAAAAATAGTAACCTGTCACTTGGGCAATGGCAGCAGCCTTGCGGCCGTTGACGGCGGCAAATGTGTTGACACAAGCATGGGCCTAACACCGCTTGCAGGCGTGCTTATGGGCACACGCTGTGGCGACATTGACCCAAGCGTAGTTACATACCTTGAGGAAAAAATTAACTTGAGCGGACAAGAGATGGCAAACTACCTAAATAAAAGGTGTGGACTTCTCGGCGTTTCAGGCATATCCAGCGACAAGCGCGATGTAGAAAAAGCGGCGGCTGAGGGCAACGAGCGCGCAAAACTTGCAAGCGAAATGCTAGACTACCAAATTAAAAAATACATCGGCTCTTATGCGGCGGCAATGGGCGGCATAGATTGCCTAATATTTACCGGCGGCATAGGCGAGAACGAGCGCAAAATTAGGGGCAACGTATGTAAAGACATGGAGTTTTTAGGCATTGCCGTTGACGATGGCAAAAATATTCAGGGCACGGGCGTGGGCGATATCCTTGATATATCCGCACAGGGCAGCCGTGTTAAAGTGCTTGCAGTTTGCACAAACGAGGAGCTTATGATTGCTCGCGACACAAAAATGCTTGTAGAGGCGTAAATTATACTAATATAATAATAAGGGCAGGACTCCTTTTGTGGGAGTTCTGCCCTTTTGTTTTGCCTTTTTGCTATGCCTTTTGTTTTGCTCAGGTTGGGTTAAATTTGATTATTTTTGCCAGGTTTTAATCAAGTTTGGTTAGTTCTGCTGTGTTTGTTTTTTCGGCTTCATTTAAGTTAGGGAAACTCCGCCCTTTTGCTATGCCGGCTTCGACTAATTTTACCCAGCTTTTGATGTGTGTTTTCGCCATAATTAAAAATTACTTTTACGCAGAAGTCTTGCTATTAAACACCTGCGCAGTATAAATACAAAACCCTACGAGAGCTCATCCTCCACCAATGCGATTATATCGCTTAGCATCGCAGTTTTTTGCGTATTGGCGGCGGCCTTTGCCCCCTGCAAGCGCTCGCATAAACTCGGCTTTGCAAAAAAGCAGCCCAAAAGTGCGCTAACAACAGTGTCCGACAGCGTCTCGTCTAGTGAGTCGGTAAAAAATGCGACATCGCTTACATTTGTACCACTTACGCAAAGGCAAAGCTGTGCTTCTCCCCATGCAAATTTGCGCTTTATGCTGTAGGTAAAGTCGCTCTGCGCACCGAGGCGCCAGCTGTCGTCGGCATATTTTTTTGTAAGCTTTGCCACTTCGTCGGCGTCGCAGCTGCTTAGTGTAATTTTACTGTGCGGCAGGCCGTATACATTTTCAAAGGCGGTTACAAGTGCTTTTTCAACCGATGCTACGTTAATTTTGTCGCTTACATCGCTTAGGTTAACAACCCTTGAGCGCACCGATTTAACACCGTGGCCGCTAAGTTTTTCTGCGGATACGTTTAGGTAATTTGCAAGCTGTGCCATGTCAGAGCTAATTAAAATTGTGCCGTGGTGCAAGCACCGCTCTTTTGCCTTAAAAAACGCATTGCCCGAAAATTTTCGCCCGTCCACCTCGATATCATTTCTGCCGGTGCGCTCGGCCTTTATGCCAAACGTGTTAACGGCGTCTAAAATAACTTGCGTCTGCTTTGCGGTGTCGTACTCGGCCTCATGTGCAATAAATGTAAAGTTTAAATTACCCATGTCGTGGTAAACTGCGCCGCCGCCGGACAGCCTGCGTGCCAAAAAGCCCCCGTTTTGCGCAAGTAAATCTACCTTGCACTGGGCGCGGCAGTTTTGGTTGCGCCCTATTACAACGGTCTTGTCGTTTTGCCACAAATATAGTATAACCTCGCCTTTTTTTACGCCGTTTAACAGGTGCTCTTCAAGCGCTAGGTTGCTGTAGGGGTTTGTGTCTTGCGCCTTAATAAATAAAAGTTTATCGGCCATTTTTACTCCTTGTTAGCGTTTTTTAAATAAAAAATGGCGGCATTTAACCGCCATTATGTTTAAAAAATATACAGTTTGCCCTTTAAATTAGTTTTAAAACACAAAGCAAAAGGCACACTTTAAATATTGCGGTTTAAGTAAAATTTACGTCCGCTTTTAGCACGGGGTTTCTAGCTGCACTAACCTCGTCCGGGCGCCTAACCCAGGTTTTGTAAGGCGCACCCTTTAAAATTTCAGGCTCTCGCCTTGCGGTTTCAATAAGGCTAATTATTGCGTCACACGCCTCGTCAAGCGTCTCTTTTGCCTCGGTCTCCGTCGGCTCTATCATAAGCGCCTCGGGCACAATTAGCGGAAAATACATCGTAGGTGGGTGCATTTTAAAGTCTAACATACCCTTTGCAATGTCCAGCGCATTGACGCCCGTCTCTTTTTTAATCTCGTCTAAAGACATTACAAACTCGTGCATACAAAAGCCCTCGCCTATCACTTTGCAGTGAGCTTCAAGGCGGCGTTTCATGTAGTTTGCGTTTAAAACCGCCATCTCGCTAACGTCACGCAGGCCGTCTGCCCCAAGCGAAAGCATATAGCAAAAGGCACGCATTGTAACGGCAAAATTGCCGTAAAAAGATTTAACCCGCCCTATTGTGTCGCTCGCATCCTCAAGGCCAATTGTGCCCTGCTGTGCCGTTGGGTGGTCCTTTGGCAAAAAGGGCGCCAATATGTTTTTTGCGCCAACTGCACCGCTGCCCGGCCCGCCGCCGCCGTGTGGCGTGCCCATCGTCTTGTGTAAGTTTAAATGTATAACATCAAAGCCCATGTCGCCCGGGCGCACAATGCCCATAATGGCGTTTAAGTTTGCGCCGTCGTAGTAATTAAGTGCGCCGGCCTTGTGTAGTATGTTGGTAATTTCGAGGATGTTTTTGTCAAAAATGCCAAGGGTGTTTGGATTTGTTAGCATTAGCGCCGCAGTGTCGTCGCCCACTACCTCTTTTAGTTTTTCAAGGTCAACACAGCCGTTTGGCAAAGACGGCACGTTTACAACCGTGTAGCCTGTCATTGCTGCGGTTGCCGGGTTTGTGCCGTGTGCAGAGTCGGGCACTATAACTTTAGTGCGCTTAAAATCGCCGTTTTTCTCGTGGTAAGCCTTAATCATCATAAGGCCTGTAAGCTCGCCGTGTGCGCCGGCCGCCGGCTGAAACGTAACAACGTCCATGCCTGTAACCTCGCAGATAAGGCTCTCTGCCTGTGTCATAACCTCAAGGCAGCCCTGCACTGTGTGCAGCGGTTGCAGCGGGTGCACGTTTGCAAATGCCGGCATCGACACTAGCTTTTCATGCACTGCCGGGTTGTACTTCATGGTGCAGCTGCCAAGCGGATAAAAGCCCGTGTTTACGCCGTGCACCTGCTCTGACAGCTCGGCATAATGTCGGCTGACGTCAAGCTCTGAGAGCTGTGGCAGTGGCAGAGGGGCTTCTCTCTTCATGCCTTGCGGCATTTCGTACGTTGGTACGTCGCATTTTGGCAATAGTTCGCACTTTCTTCCGCTGTGCGAGCGCTCATACATCAATTTCATCCAGCCGCCACCTCCGTTGCTATTTTTACAAGCGTGTCTATGTCCTGCCTTGTGTTAAGCTCTGTAGCACACCACAGTATATTGCCGTCTTTTAGCGGTAGGCCGCCTAAAATAGAGTGCTCTTCAAGTTTTTGCATAAGCAAATTTACATCACAAGGACATGTTGTCACAAACTCGTTAAAAAATTCTGCGCCGTGCACAAGTTTAAACTTATTACCTTCGCACAGTTTTTGCGCTAAGTAGTGCGCCTTGTTATAACATAGCTCGGCAGCTTGCGCCATGCCAACAGGCCCCATTGTGCCCATGTATGCGGCGGCGGTAAGTGCGCACAAAGCCTGGTTAGAGCACACGTTGCTCGAGGCCTTTTCACGCCTGATGTGCTGTTCCCTCGCCTGAAGAGTGAGAACAAAACAGCGGTTGCCGTCGCCGTCGGTCGTTTGGCCTACAATGCGGCCGGGCAGGCGGCGCATAAGCGAATTAGACGTAGCCATAAAGCCAAGGTATGGCCCGCCAAACGACAGCGGCATGCCGAGCGGTTGGCCCTCGCCCACTGTGATGTCTGCGCCGCAAGCGGCAGGCGTTTTTAAGCTAGCGAGTACAAGCGGATTTACGCCGACAACAAGCTTTGCACCGCTTGCGTGTGTGGCGTCTGCAACTGCTTGCACGTCCTCAATAATTCCGTAATAATTGGGCTGTTGCATGTAAACGGCGCAGTGTGCATCGCTTAGCGCCTCGCTTAAATCCTGTGCGCTTGCACAGCCGTTTTTAGCGCTTAGCACGGTGCATTTTAGGCCGTTTGCATGGCAGTATGTCTTAACCGTATCCACGGTGTGCGGGTGGCAGTTGTCAAAAATAATAACGCCGTCCCTCTTGCGCTCTTTGCACATGGCAACGCCCTCTGCCGCCGCTGTTGCGCCGTCGTATATGGATGCATTTGCAACGTCTGTGTTAGTAAGCGCGCATATCATTGTTTGGTACTCAAAAATAGACTGTAAAATACCCTGGCTAATCTCCGCCTGATAAGGCGTGTAGGCAGTTACAAACTCCTCTTTTGCGGCCATGCGCTGAACAACTGCGGGTATAAAGTGCCTGTATGCGCCAGCACCCCTAAACACAGTTTTAAACACTGTGTTTTTTGCCGCTAATTCGTCAATTTTGCTGCAAAGTTCCATCTCGCTCATGCCGTTTTGCATGTTTAGTCCGCCCAGTAAAACCTCTTTTGGCACGTCTTCAAAAAGGTCAATGGCATTGGTTTGCCCTAAAAAAGACAGCATTTCTTCCTTTTGCTTTTGCGTAGAAGACACGTAATATGACATATAATTCTCCGTTCTGCCGTTTTGCGGTGTGTGGTGGTAACGGGGTGTTGACAAAGTTGCCCTCACAAAAATTTTGCTCTAGTTTTCGCAAAGTCTTTGTTTGTCAACACCTCCGCTAAAGGCTTGCTTTGTACGGCCACAAAGTGCTTTTTTTGTGGGTTGCATATAAAAAAGACATAAAACAGCACACACGCAAAAATTATAACGTGTGTGCGTATTAATTTAGCTTTAAAGTGCGTCGCAAGTGTTTGTGTATTCCTCGGCGCTCATAAAATCTTCTCTGTCGCTAACCTCAGACACCTCGACAATCCAAGCGTCATAAGGGTCGGAGTTAATGCTCTCAGGCGCGTCTAAAAGCGCCTCATTTATAGCAGACACGGTGCCGCTCACAGGGCTAAAAACGTCAGAAACAGCCTTGACGCTCTCAATATTTGCAAACATTTCGCCCACGCTCAATATGTCGCCAACTGCGGGCAAATCCACAAAAACAATGTCGCCCATTTGGTCTTGTGCGTAGTCTGTAATGCCAATGCGCACGGTGTCGCCCTCTTTTTCAAGCACCCACTCGTGCGATTTTGTGTATTTTAATGATTCCGGTGTGTTCATCTCTTATCCTTTCTGCCAATATCATGGCAAAGAAATACAGTGTATTACATGTATATTTTAAGAAGTTTTTTTGCGTATGTCAATTTATTTTTTGCACAATTTAGCATTATTTTTATTGTTTGGATAAATCATCACTTTTTGTGTAGAAATTTAGTGTTTTAGCACAAAAATTTGCACTGTTTTTGCCGCCGGAAATTAATAAAAAATTAGGCGATTTCGCCCCTGTGTGCGTGTCGTGGACTACTGTCCTCTCTTGTAAAACGGCAGCGGTACAACCTGCATTTTTATGCGCTTGCCCCTAACGTCTGTGTATAAAATATTGCCATTGGCCGCGTGCTCTTTTGCAACATATGCCATGGCATAGCAGTGGCCAAGGTACGGGCAGTGTGTGCCGCTTGTGGTTGTGCCCACAACGTCTTGCACGCCAGCGTCGGCGCTTAGGTAAATCTCTGCGCCCTCGCGCACTATGCCGCGCTCTAGCGCCTTAAGGCCAACCCTAACGGGTAAATTTTGCGGTGGATTTAACGCCGCACTTTTGCCGATAAAGTCGTCTTATTCAAGCTTTATGGCAAAGGACAAACCCGTTGCGCACACGTGGGTGTACTCGCTTAGCTCGTGCCCGTATAGCGGCATTGCGGCCTCTAAGCGCAATGTGTCACGGCAGCCAAGGCCACACGGCTTTGCGCCCGCGTCTATAAGCGCCTGCCACACAGCGGTAGCATTGTCGTTGTGCGTGTATATCTCAAAGCCGTCCTCGCCCGTGTAGCCCGTGCGTGAAACAAGGCAATCTGCGCCGGCCACCGCTAAATTTTGTATAAAGCTATAATTTTTTTGCGGCGGCTCCCCTGTGCATATTTTGGCCATTATCTCATTTGCAAGCGGCCCCTGTAGCGCAATTTGTGCCGTGCTGTCCGACGTGTTTATAAGCGTGCACTCGCCCTTTAGGTGTGCCGATATCCACTCGATATCCTTTTTTGTGTTAGAGGCATTTAGCACAAGCAAATACTCTTCGTCAGTAATTTTATACACTATTAAATCGTCAATTTGTCCGCCGTCCTCGTTTAACATAAGCGTGTAGCGGCAGTCTGCGCTGTTCATGCTGTCAAATTTGTTTGTCATTATGTAGTTTAGGTTTAACAGTGCGTCTTTGCCGCGCAAAATAGCCTCGCCCATGTGCGACACATCAAATATGCCGGCCTCTTTTCTTACGCACATGTGCTCTTTTATAACGCCGTCTTTGTATTGTACTGGCAACAAAAAGCCTGCAAAGGGGACTATTTTGCCGCCGGCTTTAATATGCTCGTCGTAAAGCGGTGTTTTTACTGCAGTGTTTTCCATAGTGGACACGTCCTTATTATTTATAGTTTTAATACGGGTTATAGCAATAAAATGGCGTGCAATTACAATTGCAAGCGCATATGCTTAAAAAATAAACTACGGGTTATACCTACCAAAGGCGTTTTTAAAAAGCACACTTAACAGCCCGGCATTGCCCTTTATGCCCTTAATTTTTGTGGGCGTTGGCTCGTGTTTTGGGTATATTCTGGCAACGGGCACCTCACACGCCTTTAGGCCCAGCTGTGTCGCCCTTACAGACAGGTATGCAAGCAGCTCATACCCTGTAAAAACATCGCGCAAGGGTAACACTTTTGGGTGTGACAAGTACTTATAAGAGTACGCTCTGTAGGCATTTGTGGTGTCGGTAAACCACTTTTTTGCGGTTAAGCTTATAACGGGTGCGTGCAAAAAGCGCACGGCAAGCCAGCGCACGGGCGGCGTGTTTTGAGCGGTGCCGCCCTTTATAAATCTACTGCCCTGCACAAGGTCGTAGCCCTCTTTTAATTTTTGTATAAATTTTGGCACATCTTCAATGCTGTCTTTGTTGTTGCCGTCTATTGTAAGTATGCCTTTATAGCCGCGTGCAAGCGCAAAATGTATGCCCATGCGCAGCTGTGCGCCCTGTTTGCCGGCGCCTTTTTTTACAAGCAATGTGTTAGTGCCACGGCATATAAGGTTTTCGCTTGCGGTGCTGCCGTCGGTGCTGTCGCCGTCGCATATAATAATGTCTGCAACGCTTGTTATGCCGGCCGCAAAGGCTGTGTCAAGCTCTTTTAAAATGCGCGTGCCCTCGTTAATAATGGGTATTAATACACAGTAGTCGCTGCATTTTTCTTCAAACGATTCAACATCGTAATTTGGCACGCCGCCCGTGTTTTTTACACTGTACATTATGTCGTCTCCTCTTTGCCTTTAGCCCTCGCTTTTTTTAGCAATTTCATAACGGTCATTAAAATCTCGCGCATGTTTATTATAAAAACAAATACAAATATCAGCGAGCTGATAACAGGCCAAAATGGCACGTTAAACAGCATTATAAGCGCCTGAGTTGTTAGGAGAACAAGGTTTAAAACTATCTTTTTTGGGTTAAAATCTATAAGCACAAGCGGACGTGTTGTAATTACCCTTAGCACAAAAACAGTTAAATAACTTACAAATGTTGCAACTATTGCGCCCTGCACGCCCATTAAAGGTATTAACACAAGGTTTAATACTATGTTTAAACCTGCGCCAACCGCCATTGTCCAAAGCGACACGCCACTGCGTTTTTTAAGCATGTAAACGCTGTTTAAAAAGCCCGAAAAAGCAGAGAACACCGTTGCAATTACAAGGAACGGTATATAAGTCCAGCCTATAAAATAGTCGTCTCTAAAAAGCATCATAAACGGCTGAGCCATAAGGATGAAAAACGAGCCACAGAAAAACAATATGCCCTGAAATGTGCTGAATACACGTGTAAAAAACTCGCTACCCTTGTTGTCGTCGCCGTCTGTAAAGGCGCTTATTTGCCAGGCCTCTGTAAACACGGTGCACACTATAGTAAGCACTGTTGGCAGCTTGTAGCTGTTTGCGTATATGGCGGTTTGCGCCTCGCCGTTTGGCAGTAGTGCCGCAACAAACATTTGGTCGCTTGCGTTTGTAACCCACCAAAAAATGCTTGCCGGCACCAGCGGTAAAGAGTAGCGCAACATCTGTTTTAACAGCGGCAAGTTGCCCCTAAAGCTAATGTATCGCCAAAGGCGTGCCATAAAAAACATAAACAAGGCCGAAAAACCATCGGCAAATATTACCGCCAACAAGTAGCCTGTTGGGCCCATGTTTAGCGCACTTAAAAACACAAAGTACAAAACGCAAGTGACAACAGTGCACAAAATGCCGTCTACCGCATACAGGCGTATGTGCTGTTTTGCACGCACAAATTGGCAGTTAAGCGTGCGCATACAGCTTACTAAAACGTAAACGCAAAGCAGCGCAATATAGTCTGTGTACCAGCTGATGTTTGCGAGTATTGGCGATATGCAAACCAGTATTAAAAAACCGCCGCACACGGCCATTATGCCGCTAGAGTACACTTGTTTTTTATCTATTTTGTCGTCTATGCCAAAGCGTATAACGGCATGTGCGATGCCAAGGCTTACCATAGGTATTGTAAAGTTTGCAAATTGGTTTAAAAGGTCACGTATACCTGCCATTTCTTGTGTTTCAAACCAGTAGCTAAACAGCGGTGCCATAATAAAAAATAAAAATTTTGACGGGAATTTGCTAAGGGCAAAAAGCACCGTGTTTGAGACGAGTTTTTTGTATTTTTTTTCCATTTTATACCTTTCTCTTTACGCTAGATATTTATTATAATTGGCCGCAATTGCCGTTTTATGCCGTTTTGCCTTTTGCGCATGCATATAAAATTACAGCACGCCGTAATTGGCATAAAAAGCACTATGTATCATCCTCATACCTGCCGCATTAATTTTGTGCGCCTGACGTGGCGGCTTACTTTAAAAGCCGCCTGCGCTCTTTGTAGTCGGGCATATAGGCGGCAACGGTTTGCCAAAAATTTTTGCCGTGTCCGCTAACTAAAAAATGTACATACTCATGGAGTATTACATACTCTACCGCCGCAAGGGGTTTGTTTAAAAGTTGTAAATTTAGCGTTATTGTGCATTTTTTAGGGTGGCACACACCCCACCTTGTCTTCATGTCGCGCACTTTAATAAGCGGCATTTGCCCGTTTAATATAGCCGCAAAATGCAAAAAATACCGCGCGCTGATATCGTTAAATAAGCGCAGTGCCTCGTTTTTGTCGGGCGTTGGCAGTGCGTTTTGCAAGTGCTGTTTTTGCAATGTGTCGCTTTGTGCCTTTAGCACCCAGCCCAGCTTTTGCGCCAAAAACTTTTCAATTTGCGCCTTTGGGCAAAGCCTTGGCGCAGACACATATACGCTGCCGTCTCTGCGCACGCGGAGGTTTATGTTTTTTATGCTTTTGCGCTCTAGCACATAGTTTAATGCGCCGTAAGTGCACTCTTCTCTTTTGCTTTTTTGCATTGTTTACTTATCTCCCTGTGCCGTGTTGGGGCTTTAATTTTAAGCACAAAGTGTACCGCCGTGCCAAGACAGCTGTTTTTACACCTTATAAACTGCCGGCTAAAAGCAAATATAATTGTGCGGCTTTTTATGTAAAAAACCATGCGCGCATAACTTTTAAAATTGTACCACAAAACTGCCGTGTGCGCAACGTATAGACACTTAGTTTAAATCTGCACTTGCAATTTGTAATAATATCCTATACAATTAAATAAAAAAACAAGGCAGGTGTTTATATATGGCAGAATTTAAATACGAGATAACACAGAGAATTGCAGTTCTTTCAACAAACCCAAACGGCTGGGAGCGCCAGGTTAACCTAGTTAGCTGGAACGACAGAGAGCCGAAATACGACATAAGAGATTGGTCGCCGGACGGCACAAAGATGGGCAAGGGCATAAGCCTAACACACGACGAGGTATCTATTTTAAAAGAGATACTAAACGAAGTGGAAATATAATATGGACTACAAACAGGAGTTTGTGCGCATTTACACGCAAAACATTACAAGGCCCGGCGCCGACAAGCTGCTTGAGTGGCTTGATACGACGGACTTTTACACAGCGCCTGCGTCTACACGCTTTCACGGTGCGTGCGAGAGCGGGCTTGTAATGCACAGCATAAATGTGTACGAAGTTTTGATGAAACGTTTTTTTGAAGAGGGCGAAAATAAAGAGTCTTATGCAATTTGTGCTTTACTGCACGATTTGTGCAAGACAAATTTTTACAAGCAGACTTTTCGAAATGTAAAGGACGACGCAACGGGCAAGTGGGAAAAAGTGCCGTCTTTTCAGGTGCAGGACATGTTTCCCTACGGCCACGGCGAAAAGAGCGTGTTTTTGGCAGAGCGGTTTATGCGCCTAAAGCCTGCGGAGGCAATAGCAATACGCTGGCACATGGGCGGCTTTGACGACAGTGCGCGCGGCGGCAGTTTTGCAATAAGCAATGCGTATGACGAGTATCCGCTTGCGGTTAAGATGCACCTTGCAGACTTAGAGGCCACGTATCTTGTGGAAAAAGGCACTAGCAGAGTAGGCAATTAATTATTAAATATCAATATATTTTAAAGCGATATGAAGTTATTTCACATCGCTTTTTTAATACTTGTTTACATGTGGGAAAAGGCGCAAAACAGCGCTAAAAAATTATTATAAAAAACAGAAATGGGGCAATATAATGCGTTATATCGGCTGTCACATATCATCGTCTGGCGGATTTGTAGCAATGGCAAAAGAGGCCGAGCGCCTTTGCGCAAACACATTTGCGTATTTTACACGCAACCCAAGGGGCGGCAGCGTTAAGCCGCAAGACGAGGCAGACGTGGCAAAATTTTTGCAAATGTGTGCAGACATGAACATGGGCAAAGTTGTGGCGCACGCGCCGTACACATACAACGCCGCGGCGGAAAAACCAAACTTGCGCGTATTTGCAAAAGAGGCCATGACAGAGGACTTGCAGCGCATGCAGTCCATGCCGGGCAACTACTATAATTTTCACCCGGGCAGCCACGTAGGGCAGGGCGCACAAAAGGGTATAGAGCTTATAGTAGACCTTTTAAATGACGTATTGACGGAAGATTTAAACACCACCGTGCTACTTGAGACGATGGCGGGCAAGGGCAGTGAGGTAGGGCGCACGTTTGAGGAGTTGCGCCAAATATTAGACGGCGTAAAGTTACCGCACAAGATGGGCGTTTTGTTAGACACCTGCCATGTGTGGGACGCAGGTTACGACATTGTAAACAACCTTGACGGCGTTTTAAAAGAGTTCGACGACGTTATAGGCCTTGAAAACCTGCGTGCAATACACTGTAACGACAGCCAAAACGAGCTTGGCGCACACAAGGACCGCCACGCAAAAATAGGCGAGGGCAAAATAGGCACCGAAGCTTTTGCACGCATTGTAAACCACCAGTCGCTGCAAAATTTGCCGCTAGTGCTAGAGACACCAAACGATTTTGATGGTTGGAAGGGCGAGATTGAACTGCTGCGTAGGTTGTAGTTTTATAAATTGGCATGTGCGTAGCACCGCCATAAAATAAGTTATAAATAATCCGTAAAGGATATGAGGATTATTTATATAATGCGTTGCATTATATAATTTTTATCCAATGCGGCATTTGGCTCGCCGCTAGTGCGGCAACCGCCAAATATACCAATAAATAATCCTGCGGATTATTTATATTAGCTTGTGTATGTCATAAAATGGTGCGG
>CAYJBO010000013.1:18803-41588 GCA_964368295.1 uncultured Bacteroides sp. | reverse complement strand
TGCTGTTTTG
Source organism: uncultured Bacteroides sp. (assembly GCA_964368295.1). Lineage (GTDB taxonomy): Bacteria > Bacillota > Clostridia > Oscillospirales > Ruminococcaceae > Ruthenibacterium. The sequence continues at coordinate 41,578 of CAYJBO010000013.1, read as the reverse complement.
TGTAGTGCTGTTTTGTGTAGTGCTGTTTTGTGTTGTGTTATTTTGTGTCATAAAGATCACGTTACCTTTCTGTTTCTCGCAATCAGAGAGGATGCTGTCTATTATGTCCGGCGTTGCATTGTCAAACGCTTTTTTTATCTTTTGTTCTGTCTGCTTATCAGTCATGCTTCTCTGTCTCCTCTCGCAAGTAGTTCTTTTAATTTTTTTAGTGCCCTATTATATTTAGAAAGCACGGTAGAAAGCCCTAGGCCTGTAATTTCGGCAATTTCTCTGTGTTTAAAACCGCTGACGGCGTGAAGAATAATAATTTGCCTCTCTTCAAGTGTGAGGTTAGTCATACACTCTTGTAGCACAATTTTATCTTCTGCATCCATGTGCTGGGCCGCCTCTATGTAATTTTGCCAGTCCTCCTGCGGTATATCTGCACTTTTTTTGTGCTGCCTAAATTTTTGCATGCACAAATTTTTTGTAATTGTCAAAATCCACGCAAGTGGCTTTCCGCATGCTTTATACGCACCCGCATAAGAGAATATGCTTATAAAACAGTCGTGTAATACATCCTCGGCATCGTGCGTGTTTTTAAGCATTGACAGTGCATATGCATACACACTGGTGCTTGTGGCCTCATAAATGTCGCTAAGTGCGATTTTATCGCCATAAGCAATGCGTGTAATACAATCTTCCAGCATCGCACTGTCGTGTGCGTGTAAATTGCTGTCCTCTGTCGACGTCAAACAAAGAAACATCATGCTGTTTCCACCTCTTTCGATATATTAATGCACAAGTATTGCGTTTTATTGCATTAATTTTAAATTTTTTTTCAAATTAGATTATAACAGATAAGATTAAAGATGTATATAACTAGTTTAAGGCTGTATTTTTTTTTGTTTATAGCTAATAAATTGCTTGAAAAAACTTTTTTTAAGATGTATAATATTTATAATAAAGTTAATAAAATTTAATTGTAAAATTAAATTCAAAGGCGTCTGCAACTAGGCGGTAATTGCAAAAAAAATATAATTATTTTACTTGCTGCTGTAAAATTTTTGTAATAATAAAAGCGGCGGAATGGAGACTTATATGAGATTAGTAACGCGCTCTGACTTTGATGGACTTGCATGTGGTGCACTATTAAAAGAGGTAGGCATAATAGACCACTGGAAATTTGCCCACCCAAAAGATTTGCAAGACGGGCTTGTTGAGATTACCAAGGACGATTGCCTTGCAAACGTGCCATATGTTGAAGGTTGCGGCTTGTGGTTTGACCATCACTCAAGCGAGCAGCAAAGGCAAGAGCTTGAGGGCAAATACAAAGGCGAGAGTAGAATAGCGCCGTCTTGCGCGCGCATAATATACGACTATTACGGCGGACGCGAGCGCTTTCCACAGTTTGACGACATGATGGAAGCAGTAGATAAGGTCGATTTTGCAAACTTAACTATCGACGAGATTAAAAACCCACAGGGTTGGATATTGGTTGGGTTTTTAATGGACCCGAGGACAGGGCTTGGCAGATGGAGAAACTTCCGTATATCTAACTACGCACTGATGGAGATGCTTATTGACGCTTGCCGCACGATGACAACACAGGAGATTTTAGCACTGCCTGACGTTGTGGAGCGCATAGAAGTGTACAGAGAGCAAAGCGATAAATTTATTGAGATGGTGTCTAAGCACACCGTTACGCGCGGCAAATTAATAGTTAGCGACCTGCGCGGGGTAGACCCAATATATTCCGGCAACCGCTTTTTAATTTATAGCCTATACCCCGAGCAAAACATATCTGCGTGGATAGTTAGCGGCAAGGGCGGCGAGGGATGCAGTGCTGCTGTAGGCTACAGCATTATTAACCGCACGTGTGAAATTGACGTGGGCAAGCTAATGTTAAAATACGGCGGTGGCGGACATCATCAGGTGGGCACATGCCAGTTTTCGCCTGAAAACATGGACACAGACTTGCCGAAGCTATTAGATGAGCTTGACGAAATGGTTAACAACTAAAATTGCAATAAAAAAGGTGATGTAAATTTTACATCACCTTTTAATATTGATATTATTTACCCAATATATTTTGCGCCGTATTTAGGCTCTAGTTTAAATTGGTCTATACGTATTTTACAGCAGTGCCATACGCTATTACCTCGGCCGCGCCTTGCATTACGCTTGCGCTTGCATAGCGCACATTAACGATGGCGTCGGCACCCATGGCATTGGCCTCATCAACCATGCGCTTTACGGCAATTTGCCTAGCCTCGTTAAGCATTTCGGTATAGGATGCAACCTCTCCGCCAACTAGTGTTTTTATGCTTGCCATAAAGTCTTTGCCAATGTTTTTAGTCATTACTATATTGCCCTTTACAACGCCTAGTGTGTCAAATTGCTTGCCGGGTATAGTCTCAGTAGTAACAAGTAGCATCATTTTATAAAGCACCTCTTTATATTTTGTTTTATTATATATTTAGCCTTGCTAATATAATTTTTTTTGTGCGGCAGTCGCCCAATATGCCAATAAATAATATTCTAAGTATTAAAACATTAAAATTAATACTTAGATGCCTCTTCGGCCTCGCCTTTTTGTATCTCTTTAAACCTTTGTGCAAGCGCAATCCATATGCCTGCTATTACGCTTAGCGGCACTAAAATGTAAAGCAGTAAAATTAAAAATATGCCTGTTTCAAATAGCAACTGCTGTGTAAAAATTAACAAAGAAATGCTGATAATCCAAATGGAAAGCAACACGGTAATAACAATTGCCGCAATTAATGCGCCTTTTCGTTTTTTTGCTTTGCTCTTATTTTTATCGTCCATAATCATCAATCTTTCAATAAAAATTATTGCTTAATCGTCGCTGTTTTCATTGGCCTTCATAAATTCCTCAAAGTTTGCATACTTTTGTGCCGGCGCACGCCTTGTTATTAAGCGTATGCCTGTGTCCCTTGTCTCATACATGTCGGTAGCTTGCACCTCGCTGTGCTTTGCCATGCGGTCTGATGCCTTGTTTTCACGGTGGCGCGGCTGCGAGTTTTTATTTGAGAATTTTTGTGGGGCTTTGCCCTGTTTTGCATTTTGTGGGCCGTCGCCGTTTGCCTTGCCTTTGTTATTTCGCTCTTGCGGCTGTTTATTTTTATCGGCGGTATTGCCCTGCTTTTGCTGGTCGTCTTTTTTATTAAAACGTCGATAGTTTTTACCTTGCTTTGAGTTGGATTTTTTCTTTTTAGACGCATTGCCTTGGCCCTGCGGTTTATTGCTTGTATCTTGCTCACGGAAAGCGCTCATGACAAAAATACCCCTTTTATTATAACCGCACCTGTGCACGGTGAATTTTATGATGTTTTTTGACAAAACTGCATAATTTAGTGTATTATATCATATTATTGCACAAAACCCAATAGAAAATTTAATTATCGGAGATTTTTATGGACATTTTTTCAGTAGTAATTATTGCGCTTGCGCTTTCTGCAGATGCATTTGCGGTTTCGATTATAAATGGCATGTGCTACATAAATCAAAATAAAAAGAGTGTGCTGTTTACAAGCTTTTTATTTGGGCTGGCACAGACTATAATGCCAATTGTAGGTTTTTTTGCAGGCAGCACATTTGCAGATGCAATTAGCCACGTTGACCACTGGGTAGCCTTTACGCTCTTGGGCTTTATAGGCGCAAAAATGATAGTTGAGAGCATAAGAGAGTGGCACGAACAGGCGAGCGTGCAAAAAGAAGAGCAGCCATGTAAGAAGTTGCTTTTCACACAGTCTGTTGCGACAAGCATTGATGCGCTTGCGGTGGGCGTAAGTTTTGCAGCACTGGGTGACAATATTTTTATGCCGGCAATTACAATAGGCACAATAACGTTTGCCAGCTGTGTAATAGCCCACTATATAGGCAAAAAAATGGGTACTGCGCTAAGTAAGTGGGCCCAGCTGTTTGGCGGTGTTGTGCTTGTACTTATAGGCACAAGGATACTTTTGTCACACCTTGGCATAATTTAAATACGGCAGCTAAAAGCGCGCGCTTTTAAGCATGCAAGGCTAAAAAAACCGACAATAAAAATTACAAATAAACTAATCATTACAAAATCAATTATTATCTTGACATTTTTGCTGTTTGCTTGTATAATAATTTAGCAAGCTTTTAGGAGTGGAAATGTGCTTTTAGATATACGAAAAATATTTGTAAACAGCGCCGAGGGCGTGGACAAAAAAATAAAAATTGACCTAAGAGAGTGCGATTTTGCAGAGTACAAAGTTACTTCTTTGGTTGATGTTGACGTTTTAGCCGTTTTGCAGGGCAATTTGATTAAACTTGATTTATCAACAACTGCGAGCGTAATGGCGCAATGTGCACGCTGTCTTGATGAGTTTGAGACACAAATTTTATTGGAGCGCACATTTTTTATTAAAGAGGGCGAATGGTTGCAAGACGATATGGACGGCAACAATTTACCGTTTACAAAGCAGGGCCACCTAGACATGGACATCCTTATTTACTGGGAACTTGCACTGGAGATGCCCGATGCCATGGTGTGCAAAGAGGATTGCCTTGGCATTTGCTACACATGCGGCAAGCGCATGCCTTGCGATTGCAAGAGCGAAGAAGAAAATACTATTGATGAGAGGCTTTTGCCTTTGCAAAAATTGCTTGAGTAGTTTTTGCACCGTTAAAAAGCATCGGACGATGCATACTTGCGATAGATAACAATTGGTTTTTACATGCGGTTAATGAAATAGCTTTTTATTGTAAATTCAGCCGGTTGCTACTATATATAAGCTATAAATTTATAAAGACGGCCTTTATTTTTACCCTGACAGGTGTATCAGTAAAGTTTAGGCCGACAAAAGTACACAGAGGAGGTGCTTTAAAATGGCAGTACCAAAGAGAAAAGTTTCCAAAGCTCGTCGTGACAAACGTCGCTCTAACGTATGGAAATTAACTGCTCCCACACTAACAAAATGTACACAATGTGGCGAGTTTGCTCGTCCGCATCAAGTGTGTGGCTCATGCGGCTACTACAAAGGCAAAGCTGTAGTAATGAAAAAAGAGGCTTAATTTAATAGTCTTTTTGTTTTGTTGCAGTTTTAATTGCAGCAAAAATCAGGGTGAGATTTTACGCCCAAAAAATATAATTTTTTGTGGGTCGGTGTTTTCACCGGCTCAATTTTTTTGCTTGTTACTATATATTAGGTCAAAAGGGGGGTGGTGGCGCTGCTGTGTGCCGATTATAAAAGCGATATAATTATATGTAACATGACTAGCGAGGACGTTGCGGCAGTGTCACAGCTCGAGAGCACTGTGATGGACGGCTGGAGCGAAGACGTTATTGGCATAACGTTAAACCACAGCGCAAACCACTGTTTTACAGCGCGCAGTAATATGCAAATGTGTGCGTTTTGCTCGTGGTTTTTTGCTGTTGACACCGCAAACCTCGATGCAATTAGCGTTGCGCAGGATGTTAGAAGACGTGGTGTTGCAACAAAACTTTTAAATTATTCTATGCAGCAGTTGCGCCAAAAGGGCGCAAGCATTTTTAGGCTTGAGGTAAGAAGCGAAAATACTGCCGCAATAAATTTATATAAAACGCTGGGGTTTAAACAAAACGGCGCAAGAAAAGGTTTTTATAAAAACCCACAAGACGATGCTGTGCTAATGGAACTTGATGACAGCGCAACAGCCACTTTAAAGAACGGAGCAGGGTAATTGAACATAATTGGTATTGAGACAAGCTGTGACGACACGTGTGTATCTATAGTAAAAGACGGGCGCACAGTGCTGTCAAATTGTGCTGCATCAAGCGCAGAAGAGCAAAACATATACGGCGGTGTAGTGCCCGAAATAGCAAGCAGACGCCACATAGAATACATGTCTGACGTGGCAAACAGCGCACTGTTAAAGGCCGGCATGAGCCTTGGAGACATAGACGCCGTTGGGGTAACTTTTGCGCCGGGGCTTATAGGAGCACTGCTTGTGGGTGTAAACTTTGCAAAGGGGCTTGCTTACTCAATACAAAAGCCGCTTGTGCCGGTGCATCATTTGCGTGGGCATATCGCATCGCTTTACATAACGCACAAAGACTTAAAACCACCGTTTTTATGCCTTGTTGTAAGCGGTGGGCACAGCCATATTGTAATGGTTTTGGATTACACACGCTTTAAGGTGTTGGGGCGCACCTTAGACGATGCCGCAGGCGAGGCATTTGATAAGGTAGCAAGGGTGCTGGGGCTTGGTTACCCCGGTGGGCCTGCTGTGAGCAAGGCGGCGGCAACGGGCAACAAAGACGCATATAAGCTGCCCACACCAAACACCGCAAATCCTTACGACGTGAGCTTTTCAGGGCTTAAAACTTCTGTTATGAACACTGCAAACAAGCTAAAAATGCAGGGTCAAGACATAAATGTGGCCGACATGGCGGCAAGTTTTGAGCACAGGGCAACAGCCATTTTGGCCGAAAAACTGCTTATGTGCGCAAAAGACACACAGAGCAAAAAAATATGTGTTGCAGGCGGCGTCTCTGCAAACGGGCAGCTTAGAAAGCTTGTTCAAAGCGGGGCAAAGAGCCTGGGGGCGCAGTTTTACTTGCCGCATATGGAGTACTGTACCGACAATGCCGCAATGATAGCATCGCAGGCGTATTACGAGTACGAAAACGGCAACGTGGCAGACTACAGCCTAAATGGCGTGCCGACGCTAGAGATAGATTACATATAAAATTAAGGGAACAGCAATACGTGTCAGTGGTTATATCCACAAAGGCGTATCTACTGTTCCCTTTATTATTTTGTATGTGCCGTTTTTAATATTACAAGTGTTTAAAATGCCTAGCTTTAGCCTTGCACCAGCGTGCTGTTGTACTGCTCAATTGCACTGTTAACAGACACGTTATAATCTTTAAACTCGTCGTAAAACTCGTTCATATATATAATATTTTCAAAATAAGCATCAACTTGTTCTTGTAAAAATTCGTTGTCGGTGCTCTCTTTTAAGCGCAACATCTCAGGCGCTGCATCGGCAGATAGGGAGTGCAAATAGTATATGTCAAGCTCCTCCATTGTGCCGTCGAGGTATAAATCAATATTATTTCTTGCTATAATTCTGTCTAAGTTTATTATGTTTATACACAGGTAAAAAGCAATGCAAATACATGTGTAAACAGCTACAATATTAAATGTGGGCCTTATAATGTATATAAATGTAGCAACTAGGCCAAGCGCCTCAAATGCAAGGAAAATCATCACTAATACGCGCAAAATTGTAAAGCCATATGCGCCGCTGTACAGTGTCATCCTATAGAACGAAGATGCTAAAAGCACAAATGTCACAGCGCACATATAAAGCATCATTACTTTTAAAAATCCGCTTGCGGCAACCTTTTTTTCGTAAATGCGAACTTTTGCACAGTGCATAGTAAACAGTATTAAGCCTATGTTTATAAAACTTAAAATTAGTAGCTCGTTAAATCCTCTGCGCGCATACTGCGAGTAGGTTAGGCCCTCGTCGATAAAAAATTGCAGTAGGTCTGTCTGCGTATTTACAAACAAATACTTAAACTGTACCGCACAAAAAATTGTGTATACAATTAAAATTGTGCTGTGTAAAATAGTAAAAATTATTAAGTCTTCGGGCTGTTTTGGCTGTGCGAATTGTGGGTTAAATTGGTTGTAACCCGTTTGCATGTATTGCGGCTGTGGCTGCTGATTTGCCCAGGCTGTGGGTGCAGGTGGCGCCTGGGTGGCGGCGCTTTCGCCGTTTGCTTGCAATTGGGCCGGGTCTGTGTGTGCACAGCTGGCATCGGTGGGTAATTGTGCTAATTGCGGTGAATTCTCTTCGCTTGCGGCGCCGCTGCCCGTGGCGGCGTGCTGTTCGCTCTCGCTGTGTGCACTTGGCATGTTAATATTACAGCTTTTTTGAACATCTTGTTGCTGCGCCAAATTTTCTGCAGGATTTGCATTTTGCACACTGTTTAAATTTGCATTATCACTGCCTTGCAAATGCGGCGCGTCCATATTTTGCTCAGGCGAAAACTGTCCGCCGCCTGCGCCGTTAACTTGATTGCCGGCGGTGTTTATGTAAGGGTTATTGGCATAATTATAATTTGTGTTTACTCTATTTATGCGCCTTTGATTTAACCAGTAAGAAAATCTATCCTCAAACAAAACGTACACAAGGCCGAAAGAGTATATTGCATAAACAACAAAAAATATTGTGTCTATAAACAGGCTGCTTAAATTTTCTAAGTTAATCGCCTTTAAAAAATCGTCGACTATTTTTTCAAACACAAAGTCCGACAGCGACAACAAAACAAGTATTACAAAAAGGACAGGCAATGATACTAAAACACCCAAAATCACCTTTTGTATAATCTTTGTTTTTTTGTTGTTTTTACCCTCATCGGCCATAAATTTAAACGGCACATCAATAAAAGTAAACGGTTTTACACAGGCGTGTAAGGTGTTGCGCATAAAATTAAAGTGTGTTTTTTTAACAAATAACTTGTCTTTTAACATAAGTATCATTGCGCTAAAAAGCAATATGCTAAGCACAACATTAGCAAAGTCGAACATGCTGTTTGCCCTTAAAGCAAACTTAAAAGATAAAATAATTATAGGCAAAAATAAAAATAGAGCCTTTTTGTTGGTTACTTCTTCGCGCTTTTGTATTAGCAGTAAAAAAACTACCACTTGTATTAGTACGCTTATTGTCCAGCCTATGCCGGAGCCTGCAATAAACGCAAAGCTAAACCCCGTGGCCAATGCGTATAGTAAAAGTTTTGCTTTTAAACTAATTTTCATTTTCAATATCCCCCTCGTACTCGTAAATAATAATGTCGCCCGGCTGGCACTTTAGCACCTCACAAATGCGCTCTAAGGTAGAAAAGCGCACTGCTTTGGCCTTGTTGTTTTTTAATATAGATAAATTTGCCGGCGTAAGGTCAATTTTTTCAGATAAATCCTGCAAGCCAATTTTGCGCTTTGCCATCATTACGTCTAAATTAATAATTATAGGCATTTAATTTACTCCCCCTTTTTATTAAATGGTGAGGTCGTTATCTTGTTTAAACTGCACGGCCTGTGTAAAAAGACTTTTTAAAGTTAGGCAAAACATGCCCGCTAAAATAAAAATAGGCACTAACAATGCAGTTGCAAGTGTAAACCAATAAGTAAACTTTAATATAAAAATTAGCGCCAGTACAAAACAAGTTATTGCTATTTTTTTTAAATGCACTGCGTTTTCGTTTACAAAGGGGTTGCCCTTTTTCATTGTATTAAAAATCTTAATAAGCATAAACAGCACGTATTCTGCACATATACCTGCAACTATAATTGTAATTTCAAGCGGTAAAATAATGTCAAAGTTTAAATTGTAAACGGTAAATAAATACGGCGTTACAAAAGGCACCGATATTATTGCCGCGATGCCAATAAAAAACAAAACTTCTACAGATATTTTAGTAATCTTGCTTATAAAATTTAATTTATACATACATATCTCCAATCTTGTTACGGTAACAAAGCATATTAGCAACTACTCTGCGTGTTTTATTATACACAGGGTTAACATGTTTGTCAATATATATTTATTGTTTTTCGATAAATATATATTGATTATGCCTAAATGTGTTAATAGTTTACAACTGCTGTGCTAGAGTTGAATAAGTAAACTTGCAAAACGCACAGGATAAATGCGCAAAATTAAACGCCTGAAAAACCGAAAAATAAAACACGGCGTGTCGGCTGTGATTTATAGTCGTATTTTCAGGCGCAAATATTAAATAGGCTTTATGTCATTGAGAAAAAACGCAAATCTTTTCAAGGAGCTCTTCAAGCTCGTATTTCGTAAGCACTTCCGGCACAGGGCAAAACGGTCCGGTATAAGAAATTGTTGTTGCAACCATGCTTGATATATCTTTTTCACGCACATTTTGTATTTGTTGCGGTATATCAAGTTGTTCGTTCATCAATTTTAGCTCTGCAACAAATTTTTCGGCCCTTTTCCTCACGGTATCGTCAATGGAGCCAACGCCTATAAGGTCTGCAAGCTCTGCAAGCGGGGTAAATACATCGGCGCCGTAATATTCTATAACATGTGGAAGCGCAACCGACGCCGCAAAAGCCGTAGGCATTTTGCAAAATGCGCCTAACACATGCGATATAGTGCTAATATAGCCCAAATTAGTGCGTGTGTACGCTATGCCTGCATAGTAAGCGGCAAGCTGCATGTTTTCTCTTGCAACGTAGTTTGTGGGCGTGGTGTAAGCCGTAAGTAAGTTTTCGAAAATAAGTTTAATTGCCTTTTTGCTAAGTTTTTTTGTCCTAGGCGTGTTTGCTTTGCACACAAATACCTCTAGGGCAAGACCGAGTGCGCTTATGCCTAAAGTAGCGGTTAGGTATTGCGGTGTTGTTGTGGTGAGCGTTGCGTCTAAAAGGGCGTGTGGTGGCACAAGCGATACATCATTTATAAGGTATGGCTTATGCTGTTCGGTGTCAAATATTACAGCCATAGACGAAGCCTCGCTACCGGAGCCGGCAGTTGTGGGCACGGCAAACACAGTAGGGAGTGACTTTTTAGCCAAAAAAATTGCCTTTAAGTCTTTAATGTCACTGTTGGGCTTTGCGATTTTTGCGGCCACCACTTTGGCACAGTCCAGCACAGAGCCGCCGCCAAGCGCAACTATGGCTTCGCACTCGTTTTTATCATATACCTCAAGCGCATCGTTTACATTGTTTATGCTCGGGTTTTGTGAGGTTTCGCTGTAAACGCTGCACTTTAAAAATTCATCGTCCATAAGCTTTAAAAATGTGTCTACATGCCCTGCGCTTTTTACACCGCTGTCGGTGATTAAAAGCACATTTCTAAAGCCTGCGTTTTTAATTTTGCCCGGCAACATGCTAATACTGCCCTTGCCTTTGATCAGTTTGGGCTCGCTCCAGGGCAAAAAGTGGGCAATCATCCTATAAAACGCTTGGGACACTCTGCAAAAAAATGAATACACTGTAAACTCCATTCTGCCGCTTAGCATCGGCAAAAAAATAAATTTTAACGACAATATAATATCTTATGTTGCGCTGCTAATTTTAATTAATACACTGCCGCATTATAACAAAAAAATTAAACACCCTTAATCTGGTTTGACATAATAAGCCTGTATAAGTTGACAAGGTCGGGGTAGGCAACCTCAAAAAACTGTTTATATGCGCTGCAATAGTAGTTTTTGCCTATGCCGTTTTCAAAGTAATCTCTGTCTCGGCGGCAGCCGCCACGGCAAAGTGCATACCACTTGCAAGCCTTGCAGTCCTCGTTTTGGGCATGGCTCATTTGCACAAACTGTAGCTCTTTTCTCTTCTCGTCAACTTGGCCGACACTCTGGGTAGATAAATTGCCAATTTTCCACTCGTCAAGCATGTAAAAATCACAGGGGAAGGTGCTTCCATCGGCCTCTACAACGTATTGATGTCCGCAAATGCCCTCCATGCCGCACGCCTCGGGACGCTGCCTGTTTAAAATGAGCAGTAGATTGTCAAAGTAGCGGTGATAGCGCTTTTTACCCTTTAAGGCGTCATTATACCAGCACTTAAAAGATGTCGTTAAGTGCTTTGCGTAAAGCTTTGGTGTAAGCGACCACTCGTGGCCCCCGCGCTCTTCGTTCAAGGGGTCAAGACATGGTATATATTGTTGGTATAAAAATTCGTTTCGCTCAAAAAAATTATGGATTTTTTGCGTTGAGGCGCAAGTTTTTGCCGTTACAACTGTTAGTATATTAAACTCGACACCGTGGGTTTTAAACAGCTGCAAAGTGTGCATAACACGCTTGTAGGTGCCCTTGCCGGCGGCGTCTAAGCGGTACTCGTTGTGCACTTCGGCAGGTCCGTCTAATGACACGCCCACGAGAAAATTATTTTCTGCAAAAAATTTAGCCCACTCATCGTCTATGTTGTAGCCGTTTGTCTGTATGCTGTTATTTATTGTGCAATTGTTTACATTAAGCTCTTTTTGGTACTCTATCAACGTCTTAAAAAAGTCAAGGCCGGCAAGAGTGGGCTCGCCACCTTGAAAGGCTATTGTGCAAAAATTTGTGGCGTAAGACAGCACGTTTTTAATAACACCGTAAAGTGTCTCTTTGCTCATAAGGCCGTAATTTTCGGTAGTTCTGTTTGCTATTTCATCGGTGTAAAAACAGTAAGTGCATCTCATGTTACACATACCGCTTGCAGGCTTAATCATAACTGTCAATGGAGGCATTATGAGGCGTCCTTTCGGGTGTAAATATAGTGTGTGGAGCATATGCCATAATACAAGCCAACTCACGCCCAAAATATGGGCGTGAGTTTTTAGCCGTGTTATTTTGCCTATAAAACAAAAAACACAATTTAATTGGAGCGGATTACGGGGCTCGAACCCGCCACATTCTGCTTGGGAAGCAGACACTCTACCAACTGAGCTAAATCCGCATATTGGCGCCCGTGTGCAAAACAGTGTGCAGTGTGGGCGCTAGTTATTGTTGCCGTTAAACCGTTTTTGTGCTAGGCAGTTAAAGCTATAAATTATTAGACAAAGCCTAAAAGCGTGTGCAGTAAACAAACTAAACTCGCATAATAGGCAAGGCGCAAAACATTAACCTGCATCAAAGAGCAAAGAGCTTATAGCACATGCAACACCTGCTGTTTTGTAAACATTGCGCCTGCGCCTCTGTCTTAAATTAATCAAGAAATTTTAGTGGCGCATGTAGATGTACCTCGGTAAAAGTAATTACTTCAAAATGAAAATTTTGTGCGTATAAAAAACAAAGTTACTCATCTATTTTACAGCAGACAGGTTAAATTATCAATATATTTTGCAAAAAAATATACCTACACTATTGTTTGTCTTTTTTTTGCATAAATTTATATTCGGTCCCGTTTAAAATGCGCTTGATGTTTGAGCGGTGTAAGTAAATTACGAGACAGCAAATAACAACGGCTCCAAAGGTGGGGAACACAATTTCGGTGTCGGCGTAAATGCAGTAAGCTAGTGTGGCAATGGGGTAGCCAATGGCACAGCCTATACTGCCCACAGACACCATTTTTGAGGTGAAAAATAAAATGAAAAACATTACTACTAAAAAAGGCGCAACAATTGGGTTAATTGACAGTATAGCGCCAATTGAAACAGACACTGCCTTGCCGCCTTTAAAGTTAAAGTAAATCGGGTAAATGTGGCCCAGTATTGCACATAGTGCCGCAACATAAGCGCCGTAAATAGGCGAAATTCCGGGCAATAAAAGTGTAAATACAAGCCTTGTTAAAAGCACTGCCACAGTGCCTTTTAAAACATCGCCAACAAGTGTTAGGGCCGCCGCCTTTTTGCCAAAGGTGCGCAAAACGTTTGTCATGCCGGCGTTGTTGCTGCCGTAGTCACGTATGTCTTTTTTGTATAAGACACGCACTACAATTACGGCAAAACTACAAGAGCCAAGTAAGTACGAAAAAAGCGAGCAACCTACAAATGTTGCAATTAAACTAAAAAGTGAAATATCCATCATTGACCTCTCGAAAATAAAAAATTTTGTCGCCTTACGGCTTTTCGCCGCGCTCGCGCAGCACCATCCTAACAGGTGTGCCAAGCAGGCCGAAAGTTTGCCTTATTTGGTTTTCTATATATCTTTGGTACGAAAAATGGAACAGCTGTTTTGAATTGCAAAAGCAAACAAATGTTGGCGGGCGCGTAGAAATTTGCGTAATATAGTAAATTTTAAGCCTTTTGCCCTTGTCGCTTGGCGGCTGTACGCGCGCAGTTGCCCTTGCAAGCACGTCGTTTAACATACCCGTTGTTACACGCATTGCATTTTGCATGTCGACAGATTTAATTAGCTCGAAAAGTTTGTCTACGCGCTGGCCCGTTTTGGCAGAAATAAAAGTTATGGGTGCATAAGACATAAAGCTGAAGTCGTCCTCTAAAATTTTAAGCTGTCTCGACATTGTTTTATCGTCTTTTTCAACGGCGTCCCATTTGTTAACGGCTATAATACAAGCCTTGCCTTGCTCGTGCGCAAAGCCTGCCACTTTAGAGTCCTGCTCTGTAAAGCCAACCGTTGCATCAATCATTATAACGCAAACGCTTGCACGCTCAACGGCCGCAAGGCTGCGCAGTACGCTGTATCGCTCAACGCCGTCGTCAACTTTACCCCTTTTGCGCATGCCCGCTGTGTCTATAAAAGTAAACTTTCCGTAATCGTTGTCAACCTCGCTGTCAACAGCATCACGTGTGGTGCCGGCCTCGTCTGCAACTATCATGCGGTTTTCGCCTAAAATATAGTTTATAAGGCTGCTTTTGCCAACGTTTGGGCGGCCTATTACGGCTACGCTAATCCTGTCGCTCTCCTCTTGCTCTTCGTCGGAGTGATTTACAAGGTTCTCGCATACAGCATCAAGCATGTCGCCGGTGCCGTGGCCGTGCACAGACGAGACAGGGAATGGCTCGCCAAGGCCAAGCGAGTAAAACTCGTAGAGCTCAGCAGGCGGCTCACCCAGTTTATCCACCTTGTTTACGGCTAAAATTACAGGTTTGCCGCTGCGCATTAGTATAGTGGCTATGTCGCTGTCCTGAGCGGTAACGCCACTGCGTATGTCGGTTACAAAAATAATTACATCGGCTGTATCAATTGCAATTTGAGCTTGACTTCTCATGTGCTCTAAAATGCCGTCGTCAATATTTGGCTCAATACCGCCTGTGTCCACAAGTAAAAATTTAGAGTTAAGCCACTCGCACTCGCCGTAAAGCCTGTCTCTTGTAACACCCGGGGTGTCCTCAACAATGGCCATGCGCTTGCCTATTAGCTTGTTAAAAAGTGTAGATTTTCCTACATTTGGCCGTCCTACAACAGCAACTATGGGTTTTGACATTTGAATCTCCTTTGGTTTTTTTGCCATGCGTTTTTGGCACGGCAAAAGCTGGTTTGCAATATTAAAAGTGTCAAATATTAGCTCGACACAATAATAAATGTTGTTTGGCGTTTTGCTATTATAAAAACTTAAGAGAGCAGTGTGCGCAGTGCCTCTGCTCCGTTTTGTGACATAAAGCAAAGTTTTGCATTTAAAGCATGCTCAACTTGCTCTAGTTTGCAGTTGTCTAAAAATAGCTCGTCATCCTCTTTAATCATGCTCTCGGGCACAAAAAGGGTTTTGCCTATCATTTTTCTGTGCACGCTCTCAACGAGGTCAGAGGCGGTTAAAAGGCCCGATACATTTACGTTGCCGCCAAAGAAATTATTCTTGACAACGTGTATTTTAACTTTAACACGCGGGCATTTTTTTATAAGCGCCTCACAGAGAGATTCTGTTAGGCCGCGTGATATCTCGCCAGTTACCACGTCTATTTTGCGTGGAAGCAGAGGTGGGCGTATGTGTTCAAGCTCTTGCATAAATTCGTCATACGTACTGCGCCACATGCCAACGCCATTCTCAAGCTGTGGATAGTCCTCGTAAAAATCGGCATCGGGTATGGGCTGCTTTGACATAATATACCACTCGTCGGACGGGTATACAAGGCGAGCGCCGTGCTCTTCTAAGAATTTTTCGCCGTACTCATGCATTATCTCAAGCTGTTTTGCGGCGCTTACCTCGTCGTAAGGGATAACTGTGGCGAGGAGCTGTCTGTAGCGTGTGAGGCCCACGGGCACAGCGGCAACGCTCTTTGTTGCGGGGTAAAGGCTACCGAGCTTTTCAAGCGATTGCTCAAGCCTATGCTCATCGTTATAGCCGGGGCACAAAACAAGCTGAAAATTCATCTCAATGCCGGCCTGTGCAAAGTCGTCTATATACTTAAGGCTTGTTGCGGCTGCCGGATTTTTCATCATCTCAACGCGCAAATCAGTGTCTACTGTGTGCACAGATATATTGATGGGGGAAATTTTCATTTTTATTATTCTGTCCACATCGTGCTGTGTTAAGTTAGTTAGTGTGATGTAGTTGCCATATAAAAAAGACATGCGCTCGTCGTCGTCTTTAAAATATAAGTCGTCTCTCATACCAAGTGGCATTTGGTCTACAAAACAAAAAATGCACTTGTTTTTACATCTGCGTTTTTCGTCCATTAAAAAGGAGCTAAACTCGCAGCCTAAAGGCTCGTACTCCTCTTTTTTTACGGTGACGGTTTTTTCAACATTGTTTTTTAATAAGAGTAGCTCAAGCTCTTCAGCCTGCGAGTAAAACTCGTAGTCTAACATGTCGTTTATGTCGTTTCCGTCAATTTTAAGCAGTGTGTAGCCTGTCAAATGTGCCTTTTTAGCGGCGGAACCTTTTTGCACACCCGTTATTTTAACCGGCATTGTATAATCTCCCCTTGTTCAACTAAAATCTAAAAATATTAGCCCTTGGCATCGTACCAAGTGTCGGCTGTGTTTACATCTGCAACTAGCGGCACAAGCAAGCTTGCGGCACCTCGCATCTCGTCGCTCAGTATTGCTTTTGCAATGTCTACCTCGTCTTTTGGGCACTCTACAATAAGCTCATCGTGAACTTGTAAAATAAGCTTTGCACATAAATTTTCGCTTTTAAAACGGCTGTAAACACGCACCATTGCAAGCTTAATAATGTCAGCCGCAGTGCCTTGTATAGGTGTGTTCATCGCCATTCTCTCGCCCAGAGAGCGCACGTTGAAATTGCTGTTTTTAAGCTCTGGCAGGTTGCGCTTGCGCCCGTAAAGTGTGCGCACAAAACCGTCCTCTTTTGCCTTTTCTACCGTCTTATCAAGGTAGCTTTTAATCCCCGGAAAATTAGTAAAATAGCTCTTGATGAAACTGTCGGCCTGCTTTACTGTGATGTTTAAATCTTTTGCAAGGCTAAAGGCGCCTATGCCATAAACTATACCAAAATTAATAGCCTTTGCGCAAGAGCGCATGTGTGGCGTAACGGCGCTCTCCTCAACTCCGTAGCTTTTTGCGGCGGTAGAGCGGTGAATATCGGCACCCCTCTCAAATGCATCGAGCATGGTGGTGTCGTTTGATATATTTGCAAGTATGCGCAGCTCTATTTGGCTGTAGTCTGCGTCTAAAAGCGTTTTGCCGCTTGAGGCCATAAAGTACTTGCGCAGCCTGCTGCCAAGCTCTGTGCGCACAGGTATGTTTTGCAAGTTTGGCTCCTCAGAAGAAATGCGCCCTGTGCGAGTCTCGGTTTGGTTAAATGTTGTGTGTATGCGCCCATCGCTTGAGATTAACCTTAAAAGCCCCTCTACATAAGTTGAGTTTAATTTTTGATACGTCCGGTAAGAGAGTATATGCCCAATTACCGGCGAGTATTTTTGCAGTCTTTCAAGCGTCTCGGCATTGGTGGAGTAGCCGCTCTTTGTCTTTTTGCCGGTAGGCAGGCCCATGTCCTCGTAAAGTGCCTTTGCAAGCTGTTTTGGGCTGTTGACATTAAACTCGTACCCTACAATATCATATATTATTGCAAGCTCTTGTTCAAGTGATTTTTGCAATTCTTCACCAAAATTTTTTATTCCGTGCGCATCTATCTGTATTCCGGCGCACTCCATGTCGGCAAGCACCTCGCAAAGTGGCAGCTCTATTTTGTATAAAACGTCCGACATCTCTGCCTTGTCACAATCTTTTGCTATTGCCGCAAAAAGCTCCTCGGCAACGGCTGCATCGCTGTATTTACAGCTAAATTTTGGCTGTATAGCGTAAATTTGTGCAAGGTGGCCCAGCGTGTAGCTTGTTGCCTGTGGGTTTAATAGGTACGCCGCAAGTTTTGCGTCAAACGTTATGTTTTGCGCACAAGTATTATTTTCTATAGCTATTTTGTAGCATTTTTTTGCATCGAAACATTGCTTTTCAATATTTTTGTCGCAAAGCAGTGCAATAAACTCATCGCTGTTTGGCGATGCCTTGTATGCGGCTGCGTCTTGCACAACGGCCGCAATCTCGTTGCCGTCATCGTCGTTTGCAAAAAAGATATAAGCAATAGCGCTAGGTTTAAGTGTTGTAAGCGGCAAAGGCTCGACGGTGCTAAGTGGCTCCACGTCTGCCCCAAGGCTAAAAAAGTCCTCGCCCACATCGTCCAGTTTAAGCTTTTTAATCATCGAGTACATCTCGAGCGAGCTAAAAATGTCGGACGCCTTTTGCATGCCGTCAGCGGTGGTTTTGATAGTGTATGCACCAACCTCGGTGACTATGGGCGCATTGCAAACTATTGTGGCGAGCTCTCGGCTTTTATAGGCGCTCTCTTTGCCGGCAATAAGTTTTTCTCTTGCGCCTTTTTTTATTTTAGCATCGTCTATATTCTCATAAACGCCGTCGATAGTTTTGAAGTTTTGAATGAGCATCAGCGCTGTCTTCTCGCCAATGCCGGCAACGCCCGGTATGTTGTCCGAAGCGTCGCCCATAAGGCCTTTAACGTCAATTAGCTGGCCGGGTGTGACGCCGTATTTTTCGAAAACTTCCGCCTCGCCCGTAAGTGTGGCAGAGCCTTTTGCGGCCGAGCCCCCCGCCAAAACAACATATGTGCCATCGCCTATAAGCTGTAGGCTGTCACGGTCACCTGTGGATAGCAGGCAGGTGTCGCCACGCTGTTTACAGCAGGCCGCAAGCGTGCCGAGTATGTCGTCTGCCTCGTAGCCCTCACAGGACACACAGGTGTAGCCAAGGTGCTGTAAAAGCTCTTTTAAAATTGGCATTTGTGCCGCAAGTTCCTCCGGCATACCTTTGCGGTGCGCCTTGTAATCGCTGTACATTTTGTGCCTAAATGTCGGGGCTTTTAAGTCAAATGCTATAGCAACCTCGTCGGGGTTATGATCGTTTTGAAGCTTTAAAAGTATATTAAAAAAGCCGGTTATGGCGTTTGTGGGTGTGCCGCTGTATGTGGCAAGCAGTTTTACGCCATAAAATGCTCGGTTTACAATGCTGTTTCCATCAAGTACAAGAAGTTTCAAAAAAATTTCCTCCATAAAACTTACAAATTAGTAAAAAACACAAATTAAGTATACCACAAACAGCTAATATATGATATACTAAAAAGCGTTATGAATAAAATAAAAATAGGAAAAATTGAATTAGAACACGGTGCAATGCTTGCGCCGATGGCAGGCGTAACCGACAAAACTTTTAGGCGTATATGCGAGAGCCATGGCGCAGTTTGCACAGTTAGCGAGATGGTGAGCGCAAAGGCGCTTACGATGGGCGATAAAAAGAGTGCGAAACTTATGTCGAATGCAAGGGTTAGTGTGCCGTACGGTATACAAATTTTTGGCGCAGAGCCTGAGACAATGGGCGAGGCTGCCGCTATGATTTGCAGTGGCAAATACGGCGTGCCGTTTGATTTTATAGACATAAATATGGGCTGTCCGGCGCCTAAAATAGTAGGCAGTGGTGCGGGTAGTGCGCTGTTAAAAACGCCAAAAGTGGCAGAGCAAATTGCAATTAATACTGTAAAGAGCGCAAGCGAGTACAATGTGCCCGTAACGGTAAAAATGCGCATCGGCTGGGCAGAGGACCGCAATGGGTGGACGTGCTGTGAGGTTGCAAAGATGTGCGAGCAAGCAGGCGTGGCCCTGATAATGGTGCACGGCAGAACAAGGGCAGAAATGTACACGCCCGGCATACATGAGGACATGATAGCGGCCGTAAAAAGTGCCGTGGATATACCTGTTGTTGCAAATGGGGACGTAATAAGCGCAAAAGGCGCAGCAGAGCTGATGAAAAACACCGGCTGTGACGCAGTTGCAATAGGCAGGGGCGCAATGGGCAACCCGTGGCTGTTTGCACAGGTGCACAGCATGCTAAGCGGCAAAGAAGAGCCTTTGCCCCCCTCGTTAAATGAGCGCTTTACAGTGCTGAGAGAGCACATATACAGCATGTGTGAGGATAAGGGCGAGTATGTTGCAATGCAGCAGGCGCGCTCGCACGCGGCATGGTACATGCACGGGTTAAAGGGTGCAGCAAAACTGCGCAGAGAGTGTAGCGGTTTAAAGCATTACAGCGACTTAGACGGTGTAATACAAATGGCGACACAGCTGCAAAGCGATGGTTTGGCCCTGTAAAAAATGGCAGGCCTGTATAGATACAGACATTGCACTGCTAAAAAATTTAGCAGTAATAGATATTTGCAGAGCGCATGCAAAAATAAAATGCGGTAAATTGCGGCATTTATGGGGCGTATTAAAATAGTAAATTGCTGCAAACACACTAAACCGGTGCAATTAACCGGCAATGCACTTTATAACTAACTAATAGGCAGATAGCTCGTCGAGCGTGCACTTGTAGCACGGCAACATGTTTTGCATAAAGAAATCGGCCTCAGGGCACTGCATTTTTTTTAGCGAGGCGAGCTGCTGTTTTTTTGCGCCCTCAAACTCTCTGTTTCCGCTCTGCTCTTCCTCTATGCACTTTATCAAGGCAGACAGCCTATCGGCGGCCTTTAGCAGTTGTTCTTCTTTGTCTGTCAGGCAGCTTCGGCTTAAATATTGTAGCATAGTGGGCTTTAAATCTTCGGGCAAAAGCTCCGCAAGGGAGAGCTCTGCGTTTTTCTCAAGCTTTTTGTATGCCGCTTTAAGGCTCTCGTTTTTATATTTGACGGGCGTTGGCATATCGCCTGTCAAAATCTCGCTTGCATCGTGGTAAAGTGCCGCAACTGCAACTCGCTCGCTCTGCACGTCGGTGCCGTACATTTTAGCCGATATAAGGCATAGAGTGTGTGCAATAATTGCTGTGTCGGCAGTGTGCTCGCTCAGGTTTTCGCGGCGAGAAGAGCGCATTAATCCCCACCTTGTAATATATTTCATCCTTGACAAAAGTGCGTTAAAAGCGTAATGTTTCATAAGTGACTCCTATTTTTTAGTATGGTTTTAATATTGATTTTGTATTAATTTATATATCCGTTTGAAAGGACTATTTTTATGTTGATGGCGAGCGCTAAAAATAAATATAAAGGGCATATTGTGTCGTTTGCATTGTGTGCCCTTGGGGCGTTTATTATCTTTTTACCTTTCCTTATTATAGACAAAGGTTTTTTTCAGTACTGTGGCGATTTTAACAGCCAACAAATACCATTTTACACCTATGTCAATAACTTTGTCAAAACTAGCGAGGGACAGTGGAGCTGGCAAACAGACCTCGGTGGCTCTGTGATAAACTCTTATGCGTTTTATTTAATTGGCTCGCCGTTTTTTTGGCTTACCACGCTTTTGCCAAGCACGCTGGTTGCATACTCCATGGTGCCAATGTTTATGCTAAAGTTTGGTGTTGCGGGCCTTGGCGCATTTATGTTTTTGCGCAGGTACTCAAAAAGTACTAACATGGCAGTAGTTTGCGCATGCCTTTATGCTTTTTCGGGCTTTACGGTTTACAATGTGTTCTTTAACCATTTTGTTGACTGTATAGCGCTTTTTCCGTTTTTGCTTTGGTCGCTAGATGCGTTTATGTACGACGACAAAAAAGGTGTTTTTGCTTTTTTTGTGGCCATTAACTGCATAAATAATTATTTCTTTTTTGCAGGGCAGATTGTGTTTTTATTTTTATACTTTTTTACAAAGCTTTTTTGTAAAGAGTACAAAATTACATGGCGTAAATTTTTGTTGCTTATGTTCGAGTCGCTCTTGGGCGTTGCAATGGGCTTTATACTTCTGTGGCCGGCGGTGCTATCCTTGCAAGACAACCCGAGAACTTCTGAGATATCGAGCGGCTTTGGCCTTATAATGTACTATAAAGTACAGCAGTACTTTGCCGTGTTTACGTCTATATTTATGCCGCCTGACCCGCCTTATCTGCCGTCTATTTACACAGAGGGCAACGTTAAATGGACCAGTATGACCGCGTTTTTGCCCGTTGTAAGCTGCGCCGGTGTGCTTGCCTTTATGCGGGCAAGAAAAAAGAGCGCCATAACCATTATTATAAAAGTTTGCTTTTTTATGGCGTTTTTCCCGGCTTTAAACAGCGTGTTTTACATGTTAAATTCCAGCTATTATGCGCGCTGGTACTACATGCCTATTTTGTTAATGTGCGCCGCTACAATGCATGTGCTAGAGGCACAGACACCGCAGGACGACACAGTAAAAACAGGCGCAAAGCACAGGCCGTTTGACATACTAAAAGCGCTTTTGCACGTGGCAATTATTACGGCGGCAATAACTGTTTTTGGCCTAATACCTACCAAAATAGACGGTGTGTGGCAAATAGGTACCGCCAATAAGCCAGAGCAGTTTTGGCTTTTGTGGCTTGTTGCAATGCTGGGCCTTTTATTGTTTTATATTGCATTGCGCTTTCGCGGTGGCACTAAAAAATTTGCAAAAATTATGCTCATTATGGTGCTTGGTTTTTCGGTGCTTTACTCCGTTGTACACATCTCTTTGGGCAAGTTCCCACAGTGGGATTCCGACAAAGACTATAAGCTTGAAACCTACGACACAGCACAGACAATAAACTTGCCGACAGACGATAATTTTTACAGAATAGATGCATATGAAACCTACGACAACATAGGACTTTGGGTCAATCAGCCTTCGTTACAATTTTTTAATAGTGGCGTAACACCGTCAATTATGGAGTTTTATCCGTCTGTTTCGGTAAAGCGAGACGTGTCCAGCAAGCCCGACCATGCGCTGTATGCGCTAAGGGGGCTGTTAGGCGTAAAGTACACCATTGTGCCAATAGACGAAGCGCCTACCTTTGTTGAAAATTACGGCTCTTTTGGGTGGCAACACTCCTATACCGACGGCCAGTTTGAGGTTTATGAGAACGACAATTATATAGGCATGGGATTTGCGTACAACAAGTATATTTTGCTCGACGACCTCAGCAACATAGAAGAGGAATTGCG
>CAYJBO010000013.1:0-18793 GCA_964368295.1 uncultured Bacteroides sp. | reverse complement strand
TTAGGGCAATAGGTTTAACGCAAGAGCAGGTTGACAAATACGGCATGTACATGCAACCTGCGGCACAAACAGACAAAGAGGGGTTTGACTATCCTTCTTATGCGAGAGACATAGATTTATTGAGAGAAAATGCCGTTGATAGCTTTGAGGCCGACGGCACAGGCTTTACGGCGAGCATATACTTGCCGACACCTCGCCTAGTTTTTTTTGCAGTGCCTTACGACGAGGGATTTACGGCAACTGTTAACGGTGAGGCTGTTGAGATCGAAAAAGTGTCTAACGGCATGAGTGCCGTGCTGTGTCAAACAGGGGAAAACACCGTGGTGTTTGAGTATGAAACGCCAGGGTTTGCGCTCTCTACAACGGTTACATTAGCGGCGCTGTTTGTGTTTATCGTCTACTGCGTTTTGGCTGCATTTATGCGCAAAAGGGCAATGTCTGCGGCGGTAGTTACGCCGCTTTCGGTGCCTGATGAATTTTTACAAGAGTTTGAAAAAATTCAGATGATGAAAAGTAAAGAGTTGAGCATAATTAAGCTTGAATTAAAAGAAGACGGCCAAGAAGACGGCCAAGAAGACGGCCAAGAAGACGGCCAAGAAGACGCCCAGGAAGACGCCCAGGAAGACGCCAAAGAAGACGCCCAGGAAGACGCCCAGGAAGACGCCACAAGTGACGAAAAACAAACAAAAGAATAACCAAAGATAAAAGAAATAACATAAATTGGAGAATGAATATGACAAATTATGCATCTGTTTTAGCGGCAGAATTTAAACTGAATGAAAAGCGCCTAGTGGACACAATAGCACTTATTGACGAGGGCAATACAATACCTTTTATTGCGCGATATCGCAAAGAAGTTACAGGCAGCATGGACGACCAAACACTGCGTGAAGTGGGCGAGAGGCTTCAGTATTTAAGGAAACTGGACGAGCAAAAGCAAACGGTTGTAAACTCTATAACAGAGCAGGGCGCAATGACGCCCGAGATAGAGGCTGCGCTTGAAAAGGCAAAGACACTTGCAGAGGTAGAGGACATTTATCGCCCCTACAAACCAAAGCGCAAAACACGTGCAAGCATAGCAAAAGCAAAGGGGTTAGAGCCGCTTGCGCTAGACATACTAAAACAAAATGCAAGCGATTTACCGTTAGAACTTGCGCAGGCTTACGTTGACGAAGAGAAAGAAGTGCCAACGCCACAGGCGGCATTGCAAGGCGCTAGCGACATAATTGCAGAAATGATAAGCGACGACGCCGCACTGCGTGCAACACTGCGCAGTTTATATAAAGTAACAGGTGTTTTGTATAGCAAAGCGGCTAAAAAAGACGAGGACAGCGTTTATAGCGGCTACTATGAATACGAGGAGCCGATCTCGAAGATGGCAGGGCACCGCACACTTGCAGTTGACAGGGGCGAGCGCGAGGGATTTTTAAAAGTAAGCGTAAAGGTAGACGAGACAAGGGCGACAAGCCATATTAAAAATAAATATGTCACAGGCGAGTGTCCGTGCAGTGATGTTGTGAGAGAGGCTGGGGAAGACGCGTACTCTCGCCTTGTTGCGCCTAGCCTTGAGCGTGAGATGAGGAGCGATTTAACACAGCGAGCATGCGAGGGTGCCATACTGGTTTTTGGCAAAAACTTGCGCCAATTATTGTTGCAACCGCCAATAAAGGGCAAGGTTGCACTTGGGCTTGACCCCGGCTATCGCATGGGCTGTAAAACTGCGGTTGTAGACGCAACGGGCAAAGTTTTAGACACGGCCGTAATATTCCCCGTGCCGGAGTTTAAGCGTGTGGAAGAGGCAAAGCGCACCGTTAAAAACTTAATTTTAAAACACAAGGTTGAAATTATTGCAATAGGCAACGGCACAGCAGGCAAAGAGACCGAAATTTTTGCCTCGGAACTGTTAAAAGAGATTGATATGCCCGTTATGTACGCAGTTGTAAATGAGGCGGGCGCAAGCGTGTACTCCGCATCAAAGCTGGCGGCACAAGAATTCCCGGAATTCGATGTAAACTTGCGCAGTGCGGTTTCTATAGCAAGGCGCTTGCAAGACCCACTGGCAGAGCTTGTTAAAATTGACCCGAAAGCGGTAGGCGTTGGGCAATATCAGCACGACATGCCGGCGGCACAGCTGTCCGAAGCGCTTGACGGTGTTGTTGAGTACTGCGTTAACACGGTAGGTGTAGACCTTAACACGGCCAGTGCGCCGCTGCTTACAAGGGTTGCAGGCCTGTCTGCCGCAACTGCAAAAAACATTGTTGCAAGGCGCGAGGAAACGGGCGAGTTTAAGAGCAGAAAAGAGCTGTTAAAAGTTGCAAAGCTCGGGCCAAAGGCGTTTGAGCAATGTGCGGGCTTTTTGCGTGTTCCTGGCGCAAAAAACAAGCTTGACATGACATCTGTGCACCCGGAGAGCTATGAGGCGGCAGAAAAACTGCTTAAGCTTTGTGGCTATACGGTAGAGGACATTGGCACTGCCGCAGTTGCAAATTTAGCAAAAGAGGCACAGGCTAAAGGCCTTGATAAATTGGCCGAGGAGATTGGCGTAGGTGTGCCGACCTTAAAGGACGTAATTGATGAGTTGTTGCGCCCGGGCAGAGACATGCGCGACAGCTTGCCAAAGCCTGTTTTAAGGACGGATGTGCTTGATATGAAGGACTTAAAACCCGGCATGAAACTTATTGGAACAGTGCGCAACGTAATAGATTTTGGCGCTTTTATAGACATTGGCGTGCATCAGGACGGGCTTGTGCACATAAGCCAAATTTGCAATAAATATATTAAGCACCCGAGCGAAGTTTTAAAAGTGGGCGACGTTGTGGATGTTTATGTAATGAGCGTGGATATGGCTAAAAAACGCATACAGCTGACAATGAAAGGCGAGAATGCGGCGCCTGCAAAGGCAGAATAGAGCCTTATTTGTGATGCGGTATGGCTTTTTTTAGTGCGCACAAGCCTCATTTGGGTTTGCACTTGTAATTGATGCCGCTTATCGGCGGTAAGGATGGGGAATTATTATGACAAATGCTATGAAAAAGCATTTTATATTTGAAAAATCGTTCATTGTATCGGTTTTATCGCTTGCGATACCTGTTGCATTGCAAAATGTAATAAGTTTTGGCGTAAACATGATGGACAGCATAATGCTCGGCTCGCTCGGGGGCACGGCAATCTCTGCGGTTTATATAGGCACACAGCCGTTTTCTATTTTAATGTCGTGTGGCTTTGGCCTCTCCAGCGGCGGCACGGTGCTTATTGCACAGTACTGGGGCAAAAAAGACATGCACACAATTAGGCGTGTAATGCGCCTTAGTATGCAGCTTGTATTTGTAATAAGCACAATAATTACCGTGCTGTGCATACTCTTTCCTCAGCGGATAACAGGCCTGTTTTCGGGCGATGAAGAGGTTGTAAGGGTGGCGGCAGGGTATTTGTCGCTAGTTGCGCTGTCGTATATACCGTACAGTATTGCAAACAATTATATGATGAGTTTGCGCGCCGTTGAAAATGCGAAAATATCGGCAATTATATATGCGTGCAGTTTTTTTATCAATGTATTTTTTAACTATATGTTTATTTTTGGTAAATTTGGCGCACCGCAAATGGGTGTAAGAGGTGCCGCGGTTGGCACTATTTTTGCAAGGTGCTCGGAGCTTGTGCTAGTTTTAATATACATGTATGCAATAGAAAAGCGCACAAACTTTAGAATACACCAATGCCTAAAGTTTAGCACCAGTGTGCTGCCCAGCTATGTGCGCCACGCACTGCCTGTGCTAGGAAATGAGATACTTTGGAGCTTAGGCTTTGTGTCGACAACGGCTATAATGGGCTGGATAGGCAGCATATTTGTAACTGCAAACGGCATTGCAAATATATTAAATCAGCTAGCGTTTGTATCTATAGTAGGCGTTGCAAACGCCGCGGCTGTTTTAACGGGCAAGGTGATAGGCCAGGGTGATTTAAAGCGCGCGCAAAAAACGGCGAATACAATGGTGTTGTTCTCTATTTTTGTGGGCATATTTAACTGCAGCATGATACTTGTAATGCGAAAACCGTTCTTGTCTCTTTATGATACAACACCCGAGGAGTATGCAATTACATATAGCATTATGGGTGTGCTAGCGCTTATACAGCTGCTTTTATGTGTTGATGTAACGTGCATAGTAGGCATTTTAAGAGGCGGTGGAGACACAAGGACGTCGTTTATATACGACTGCGGCGCACTTTGGCTTTTAAGCATACCTGCGGGTGTTATAACGGGGCTTGTCATAGGCTTGCCCGTGCCGCTTGTGTACGCATTTTTAAAGTTGGACAGCTGGGTAAAGGCAATACTGTCCATAATGCGCATAAAAAGCGGCAAATGGATAAGGGTTGTCACGGTTGCGCACGATAGCGAGAGCGAAGAATAAAACATTTTTAAAGTGAATATAATGAGTATTATTAATAAATTTTTAAAGACGAAAAAGTCAAAGCGCATATGTGCCAGCATAGCTTTGGTGCTCGCAGGGGTTTTATATTATTTACAGGGGATTGTAACTAATTTTTACGTCCATTGCCCCATCAAGTTTTTTACAGGGCTGGATTGCCCCGGCTGCGGGATAACAAGAATGTTTATTGCGCTTTTTCAGCTTGATTTAGCAAAGGCGGCAAGCGCCAATTTGGGCGTATTTATCTTAGCTCCTGTTATAGGCATAGTGCTGGTAAAAAATTGGCTTGACTGGATAAACGACGATTACAAAGAGAATAAGATTATAAATATGCTAACACTGGTAAGTGTTGTGCTTTTGCTGGCATGGGGCGTTGTGCGCAATTTGTCTTTCTTTGTTGACATTTACCAAAAAATTGTGCTATTATTATATCATTAAATTAAAAGGGGGAAATAAAATGAATAAAAATATAGTTACATGTATAATACTATCATTAGTAACTTGCGGCATTTATGCTAT
Source organism: uncultured Bacteroides sp. (assembly GCA_964368295.1). GTDB lineage: Bacteria > Bacillota > Clostridia > Oscillospirales > Ruminococcaceae > Ruthenibacterium. The sequence goes on along the minus strand of CAYJBO010000013.1, from coordinate 13,850 downwards.
CTACTGGTACTATTGCATTAACGATACTGCTTGCAGAACAAATCCTGCAATTTGGAATAAAGGTTTCTTAATGCTGATTTTGTTGTCGATAGTTACTTGTGGCATTTACACATTAATTTGGTATTACAACATGGGTAAAGTTTTTGCAAGTGCAACAGGCACAGACAACAGTGTTTTATACATTGTTTTGTCGCTTTTCGGCCTTGGCCTTGTAAGCTTTGCTTTAATTCAAAGCCAAATTAACCAAATTTATCCCACAAACAATTAAGCAAAAACATTATTATTAAAATGCATAAGCCCTTTGCATTTAAAAGCGATAAGCTGAAAATGCAAAGGGTTTCTTTATAAAATGAAATATTACCTTGTTTTTACAATTAAATATTAATTTTTATCAAATTTCGCTTGACTTTATGGCGATAAAATAGTACACTCTATTAAGTAGTGTAAAATAGATTAGCGTATAGGTTTGTATATGTTAGAGAACACCGAACAAAAACTGTGTGCCGCAAGAGACGGTGACGAAGAGGCGCTAGCGCAGGTTATATCTAGTTTTATGCCTGCAATACGCGCAAATGTGGTGGGTAAAGTTTGCCCGGGGCTTGAGTACGACGATGCTGTGCAAGAGTGTATGATAGCACTTTTTCATGCGGTTATTGCATACGACGAAAACCGAGGGGCCTCTTTTAACACGTTTGCCAATGCATGCATTGAAAATGCGGCGGTGTCGGCAGTGCGCAGCGCAATGCGCAAAAAGCACACTCCTTTAAACACAGCAGTTCCGTTGGAGCATGAAATCGATTCCGTCTCAAAAGACACGCAAGACCCACAGGAGATTTTTGTGCTAAACGAGAGTTACTCTAATGCACTACAAAATATCGAGAACAGGCTCTCGGTATTAGAGCGCAAGGTTTTGGCCGCTTTTTTAGACGGCAAGACATACGCAGACATAGCCTGTGAATTTAACATATCGCAAAAGGCAGTAGACAATGCATTGCAGCGTGTGCGTGCAAAATTGCGATAATGACATTGTTATTTAAATTGCTCTATTGCAATTTAATATATATGCCCCTGATAGCTTAAAACAGAGCGTTGGTCCAAGATCAAAGGTGTAGGTTTAAATCCTTCTGCGGGCAAATACTATTATTCCGATTGGAGAGTCTAAAATGTACGAAGATAAGACACTGGTATGCAAAGATTGTGGCGTGGATTTCGTGTTCACATCAGGTGAGCAAGAGTTCTATGCAAGTCGTGGTTTCGAGAACGAGCCACAACGTTGCAAAAACTGCCGCGATGCCCGCAAAAATGCTTCTCGCGGAACACGTGAAATGCACATTGCTGAATGCGCATCTTGCGGCAGCGAAGCAAAAGTTCCTTTCAAACCTCGCGAAGATCGCCCTGTTTACTGCAGCGAATGCTTTGCAAAAATGAGAGACGAAGCTTAATTAGCTAGCTCTTTTAAGAAGTGAACCGGAGATTACCGCCCTCTTTTATGTGGGCGGTAATTTTTGTGCAAAATACCTTTGTTTTTTTGTGGATACTGACAAAGTGTAAAAAATAACTAAAAGGCACTTTAAAACGGCAAAATATAATAGTATAATGTTATTAATGGTGTAAAACCGATATAAATTAATAGAGGGAGCGAGTAGATATGGTTGTTTCTGACAAGAAAAAATTAGGCTTTGGTATGATGCGCTTGCCGATGACAAGCGATAATGAGATAGACATTGCTCAGAGCAAAAAAATGGCGGACGAGTACGTAAAAAGAGGCTTTTGCTACTTTGACACCGCTTTTGGCTATATAGATGGCCGAAGTGAGGGAGCTGTTGGAGAGTGCGTTGTAAAAAGGTACGACAGAGACAGCTATATCGTGGCAGATAAAATGCCGGCTTGGTGCATGAATAGCGCAGAGGACCTAGAGAGTATTTTTAATAAACAAAAACAGCGCACGGGCCTAGATTACTTTGACTACTATTTACTGCACGCAGTATCGGGCGAAAATTTAGACAAGTATAATAGATTTGGCGCTTGGGAGTGGGGACGCAACAAAAAAGCAAACGGGGACATAAAGCTGTTTGGCTTTTCGTTCCACGATAACGCGCAGATTTTAGACGAAATTTTGACAGCGCACCCGTATGTAGACTTTGTTCAACTTCAGATTAATTATATCGATTGGAAAAGCGATAACATACAGTCCGAGGCGTGTTACAACGTTGCAAGGAAACACGGCAAAGACATTATAATAATGGAGCCTGTAAAGGGTGGACTTCTTGCAAAACTTCACCCGGAACTTGAGGCTATTTTAAAAGCGGTAAACCCAACGGCAAGTATTGCATCGTGGGCAATGCGCTATGCGGCTAGCCTAGATGGCGTAATAATGGTGTTGAGCGGCATGTCCACAGAGGAGCAAATGCTTGATAACATAGCCACACTGGAGGATTTAAAGCCTTTTACACAAGAGGAGCAAAAAGCGCTTGACACAGTAGTGGAGCGAATGCTTAAATCTAACACGGTTGGCTGCACGGCATGTTCCTACTGCACTGACGGATGTCCTGCTAAAATAAAAATACCGGACGTTATAAAAGTTTATAACAACTATTTGACAAGCGGTAATTTGCAGCGCTCGATAGAAGGATATGACTTTAGCACAAAAAATGCGGGTAAGGCCGGCGAGTGTGTGGCGTGTGGACAGTGTGAGGGTGTATGTCCACAGCATCTTGAGATAGTAAATATCTTAGGCGACATTGCAAAAAAATTTGAGCAATAGCTAAAACATTATAAATTCACCCTGACAATAGGCCAAGTGCCTTTTGTCAGGGTATTTTATGGAAAGAGGCGTAGAGTTGAATAAGGACGTATTGATTATAGGAGCCGGCCCTGCCGGCATATTTACAGCGCTTGAGATGCTTAAGAAAAACAGTAAAAAGAGCATTGTTATAGTTGAAAAGGGACATGATATAGAGAGGCGAAAATGCCCTAAAAACACTACGAAAAAATGTATAAATTGCAAGCCGTGCAATATCACTACCGGCTTTTCTGGGGCCGGTGCGTTCTCCGACGGCAAGCTGTCGCTTAGCTATGAGGTGGGCGGAGATTTGCCGGAGCTTATAGGCGCACAGAACGCACAAGACATGATAGGCTATGCCGATGAGATATACCTTGAGTTTGGGGCAGACCCAAAGATAGAGGGCGTTGGAAAAGGCGAGGAGATTAAAGACATCAGAAAGCGCTGTATTCAAGCAGGCCTTAAACTTGTAGATTGTCCAATAAGGCATATGGGCACAGAAAAAGCGCAGGAAATTTACCTTGCCATACAAAATTATCTTATGGATAACGGTGTGGAAATACTATTTGATACGCAGTGCTTAAATTTAATTATAGAAAATGGAACCTGCACCGGCGCTATTATACAAAAAGGCAGCACGCAAGAGACTATTAATGCAAAGCACGTGGCTGTCGCAACAGGCCGCAGAGGTGCAGACTGGCTTGAAAAGCTGTGCGAGGAGCACTCGATAGCACATGCGCCCGGCACGGTAGATATAGGCGTGCGTGTTGAAGTGCGAAACGAGGTTATGGAAAAGGTAAACAACGTGCTCTACGAGTCAAAGCTGATAGGCTACCCGAAACCCTTTAAAGACAAAGTGCGCACTTTTTGCCAAAATCCGGGCGGTTTTGTAAGCCAAGAAAACTACGACAACGACCTTGCGGTTGTAAACGGGCACTCATACAAAGCGATAAAAAGCGACAACACTAACCTTGCCATACTGTGCTCGCACAATTTTACCGAGCCCTTTAACAAGCCTATCGAGTACGCCCAAAAAGTGGGCGAGCTTACAAATATGCTTGGCGACGGCAGGATAATGGTGCAGAGGTTTGGCGACATTTTAGACGGCAAACGCACGTGGCAAGAGGAGCTAAGCCGCAGCAATTTGCGCCCCACAGCCCGACGCCGTTGCAGGCGACATAACGGCCGCCATGCCTTACAGGGCAATGATGAACATAATCAACTTTATGCAGGCCGCAGATGCCGTTGTTCCCGGCTTTGCGTCAATAGAGACGCTGCTGTACTCGCCCGAGCTTAAATTTTACTCAAACAGGGTAAAAATGGATGAGCATTTGACAACCAATATAAATGGACTGTATTGCCTCGGTGACTCAAGCGGCTGGACAAGAGGCCTTATGATGGCGTCTGTTATGGGTGTGGTGCTTGGCCGTAGGCTTGCTTAAAAATGCACGGCATAAGCGGATTTTTACGCTTGTTTTATTGTTACTATAGGTATGTTTTTAAATAGCAAACACAGTAAAAACACAAGTTTTATGCATACAATTTACAATTTTTTAATAATTTAAGCGTTGTTATATGTTATAATATACAAAGATTGGTGTTTGTCTGCCAATCGAAAATTTTAAAGGGCGCATAGGCTGCTGGCTTATAAATTGCCCTTTAGTAAGGAGAAGACAAAACGTATGAACTTGTTATTTTTCCTAACGCCCAAAATGGAAGTAGCTTATTTGGAGGACACTTTTACATTGCGTCAAGCGATAGAAAAAATGGAGTATCACCGCTATTCGTCCATACCTATTTTAAACGATGCCGGTGAATACGTGGGCACGGTTACAGAGGGCGATTTGCTTTGGGCCATTAAGCACGAGGGGAATTTAAGCCTTCAGGCCGCAGAGTCTATAGCCCTTATGAGCATTAAGCGCAAAAGGGACTATAAGTGCGTGCATGTCGAGACGTCTATGGACGACCTTGTAGAGGCTGCGCTAACGCAAAACTTTGTGCCTGTTATCGACGGTAAAAACAGCTTTATAGGCTTAATTAAGCGCAACAGCATTATAAAGTATTGTTACGATAAGTCGAAAAAATCGGAAAAACACGACAGCAAACCGAAGCATGCACTATTTGCAAGCGAAAAACCACAAAAGGTGCAAACAACTTAAAATTGGCGTTGCTGTGCAATTTAAAATTATAAAGTGCAGTTTATTTTTGAGAGGAATGGAAACAAAACATGGCTAAAGTCGTTTTTATTATGACCGATACACAGCGCTACGATATGGTGAATGTAAATGTCAAGACAGGGCTTACAACGCCCTGCCTTGACGAGCTTGCAAACAGCGGAATGAGGTTTTCTCAGGCGTATACAACACAGCCTGTGTGCCAACCTGCGCGCGCAGGGCTTTTTACAGGGCTCTATCCGCACTCTTGCAACTGCTGGACAAATTCTTCGGGCATGCCACAAGATGTAAAATCAATAGGTCAGCGCCTGCAAGACAAAGGGGTGCACACTGCATATGTAGGCAAGTGGCACTTGGACGGCGGCGACTATTTTGGCCTTGGTAAATGCCCTGAGGGCTGGGACGCAGACTACTGGTACGACATGCGCAACTATCTTGACGAGCTCACTCCCGAGGAGAGGCTGCTGTCAAGACAAGATTATAATATGTTAAAGCAAGACTTCCCGGCGCAGTTTACTTTTGCACACCGCTGCTCCGACAGGGCGATAGATTTTTTGAGCAAAAACGCAGATAAAGACGACTTTTTTTTAGTGGTTTCCTACGATGAACCGCACCACCCGTACATTTGCCCAAGGGAGTTTTGGCAAAAGTACGAGGGGTATAAATTCCCCTGCAATGAAAATGTTAAAGACACACTGGAAAATAAACCTGATTACCAAAAAGCCTGGGCGGGCGAAAGGCTAAGCGAGGACAGAAGTAGCGCAGAGGTAGAGGCGGCTTTTTACTTTGGTAGCAACAGCTTTGTGGACGATGAAATAGGCCGAGTTTTAAAGGCTGTAAAACAATATGCAGGCGAGGATACATACATAATCTATACATCGGATCATGGCGACTTTTTGCAATCGCACAGGCTTACGGGCAAAGGCCCGGCCGTATACGAGGAAATTGCGCACATACCTATGTTTATGGCCGGCAAAAACATACCTGCAAACAGTGTTTTAGACGCACCTGTTTCGCACATAGACATAACGCCGACGGTGCTGGATTTGTTCGGCATTGAAAAGCCTGTTATTATGCCGGGCAACAGCTTGTTGCAAGCGGCGACACAGCAAGGCGAGCCCGCAAGCAAGTATGCGTTTATTGAGTTTGGTAGATACGAGGTTGACCACGATGGCTTTGGTGGTTTTCAACCGCTGCGTGCGGCCTTCGACGGAAGGTTTAAGCTGTCTATTAACTTGATGAGCCAGGATGAGTTTTACGATTTAAAAAATGATCCAAGCGAGCTTGTAAACGAGATAAATAACCCGGAGTTTTACGACGATATATGTAGAATTCACGATGCCATCCTTGAAAATATGAACGTGACGAGAGACCCGTTCCGCGGCTATTATTGGGAGCGCCGCCCGTGGAGAAAAGACGCAAGAGCTGCAACGTGGGAGTACACAGGCTACACACGCCAAAGCGAGTATGACTACGAGCCACGCCAGCTTGACTACGACACAGGCCTTGCGATGGAAAATGCAACAAGGACTAAAATTATACTTAGTAAGTAGTAATGCAGGCAATAGCAACAGGCAAAACACAAAAAATAATGCATTTGCGCACAGTTTTAATTAATTGCACATAGCAAATACAATTAAATTTCAATTTATGTGCAATAGCACGATATATTTTGTATCGCAATAACGTATAATTGTGCGTATAAGTTGCAATTTATAAAAATGTGAGGTGCAAATTATGACAGGTGGAAGAACTTTTACGTTCGCGGCACTGCCGAACAATGTGCAACAGCTTATGGCTTTGCCAGAGTATGCTATGCAGACCCCGTTTGAAACAGCGGCGCTATGCGTGCTTTGCATGATTGCCTATACCAATGACACAAAGAGCGGTATAGAGATGATTAATGCAATTAAAGGGCCACAGCCGTTAAGTGCGTACGAGACACAGTTTTTGCGCGACAGGCTTTTTGGAAATGCACATGTGCCACTCTCTTACCTTGGCGGCACAAGCCCCCAAAATAATTATACACCTGCCGTGCCCTATACTATAACTGTGCAAGAAAATCCGTACTCTTATACCGAGCAGGGGTATGCCACATTGTATTTGCAGTCGTCGGGGGCAGACTCTATGCGCCCTATAAAGCTGCGCCAAAAAGGCCAGCAGTGGTTTTTGTGGGAAAACTTGCTTATGGCAAGCATAAGAAAACCCGCAAAAGACGACCCATGGGCATAGTTGTATTTATAACACTGCACCGTGCTAGTTTATGCATGCCGGTTTTGCCGATGTGAGTTTTTGTCTCATGTGGCGTTCGGCTTGCCGCTTGTACGCCGATTGCCAACATATATCGGCATATAGGTATGAATGTGTGCGGCATATGCACAAATAAAAAAATAAAAACATGGCACCTTTAAAATCACTCTTAAATTGCTATATCTTTGCAATAAGGTGTTTTTATAATTGTGCCATGTTTTGCTTTTATATAAATGTTTTTAAATAGTTATGTGTCAATAAATAAATCGGGGATAATAAAACGCTTAGTAGATATGTCCGACACTAGCCTAAGTATGCTCTCGTAGCCTGTTTTTGCCTTTAAATTACTTATGTGCACATCAATGGTGCGCTTTTTTATGTTAAGCATTTCGCATATTTCAATATTGGAGTAGCCGTTTACTTTGTACCTTAGCAGTTTTAGCTCTTGCTTTGTAAAATTTGTGCTTTTTGCATTGCCAATTTGTATTGTGGGTGTAGATTGCGGATAGCAAGATTCTCCTCTAGCAGTTCTATCCATAACCTCAATAAGCGGTATATCATAATAGTCCTTATACCAAAAGCTGTCGCACCCTGCATTTTTTGCCTTTTCAATAAATGTGTGCTCCGGCAGTGAGGTGACTATGATTATTTTAATGTGTGGATATAATTGTTTTATGTTTTTTGCACAGCTAATGCCGCACTGCTTGTCCTGGGTGTATACATCCATCAAAAGCAAGTTTATATTCTTGTCGGCACAGTACATCTGCGCAAGTGCACAGTCGTCTATAGATGCCGCCAAATTATACCTGTCTGCGTTTTCTAAAACTACCGCCTCCATCATAGTTCTGGCGATTTTTTGGTCATCAACTATCAAAACATTAATCACTGTAATACCTCGGTTTGCATTTTGTGTGGCGTATAAAGTGCATTTTGCCGGGTTAAATTATGTTGTCGCTAAATAGTGGCTTTGCGGTTGCTTTGTCGGTGTATTATTTAAGTTTTTTCTGTTTTCGCTCTGCGCCGCCCGTCAAAATTGTGTTTCGTCAATGGGTGTTTCGCTTTTTTTATTGCAGGGCAAAACGAAGCTTAAAATCTGCTTGTTTCAACCGGCTACAATGCTATCGGTTAAAAGCATAGCCATTAATAATAATACCACTTTTTAAAGGCGTAATCAAGCTTTTAAAATAGGGGTTAAAGTTGTAAATATGTAATATTATGACATTGCATATTGGTATTTAAATGTTTATAATATTGATATGACAGTGTTAGTAATAGCATTAGAGCTTATAATATATGTTGAAGGAGTTATATATGTCAACACAAGTTACCAATTATCAATGCCCGGCGTGTGTTGGGCCTATGCACTTTGATGCATCGAGCGGCAAGCTTGAGTGCGATTACTGTGGCAACGTGTACGATGTGGCCCAAGTAGAGGCTATGTTTGCAAAAGAGAACGAAAAGGCGGCGCAAGCGCTTGCAAAAGAAGAGGGAGTGCAAAGGCCGCAAGCACAGCAAAATACACAGGGCATGCCGGCGCAACAGGGTGCGTATCAGCAAGGGCAAAGCGGTGCTGGGCAGCAGGGTGCTTTTGTGCCGCCAATTGTAAATGCCCAAGGGCACGGCGGCGCACAAGGTGCGGCAGTTGCCGGTGCGCCCAACATGGGCGGCGCGCCTATAGCGCAGCAAAGTGCAGACGGCGCTTGGGATACATCGGGCTTAAGCAGCAACTGGGAGGGGCTTGAGGCAAACATGCGCTCTTACAGCTGCCCGTCTTGCAGTGCACAGATTATTTGCGACTCCACAACGGCGGCGACAAGTTGTGTTTATTGTGGCAACCCAACAATAGTGCCGGGCAGGTTTGACGGCGCGCTGAAGCCGGACTACATAATACCGTTTAAAATTGAAAAAAAAGAGGCCAAAGAGGCTCTAAAAAAACACTGTGAAAAGAAGTTTTTGCTGCCTAAATTTTTTGCGCAAGAAGCGCATATAGAAGAGATTAAAGGCGTTTATGTGCCGTTTTGGCTGTTTGACGGTACGGTGAGTGCTAGGGCGGCGTACAAGGCGACAACCTCCACGTCGTACACCTCGGGCGATTACAGGGTTACAAAGACAAACCACTACGACATAAGGCGTGAGGGCGACGTGACTTTTTTAGATATACCGGTCGATTCATCGAGCAAAATGCCCGATAAGTACATGGAGTCGATAGAGCCGTACGATTACAGAGAGTTAAAACCGTTTTCGATGGCATATATGCCGGGCTTTTTGGCTGATAAGTACGATGTTAGTGTTGAACAGTGCTCGCAAAGGGCTGACGATAGGGCCATTAACACGGCTTTTGAGATAATGAAAAACAGTGTTACAGGCTACTCTGCTTGCACACAGTTGCAAGCGGAAAAAATGTTGCACAGGGGTACTGTGCAGTATGCAATGGCGCCTGTTTGGATGCTTAGCACAAAGTGGCGTGGCAGCAACTACTTATTTGCCATGAACGGGCAAACGGGTAAATTTGTGGGCGACTTGCCGTGCGATAACAGAAAATATGCGCTATACATAGCAGGCCTAACAGCGGCAATTACTGCCTTTGGTAGCCTAATTTACTTATTTTTATTTTAAGGGGGTGCGAGTATGAAAATTAAACATTTAAAATTATTAACCGTATTTTTAGTTTTTGCCATAATGCTTTGCACGCCTGTTTTTGCAGATGTGGAGAGTGCGTATTCTAACTTTGAGGCGGTTATTGACGATGCGGATATATTGACTAGCGAAGAAGAGGAAGCCCTTACACAAACTGCGCATGAAATAGCGCAGGAGTACGAAATAGCAGTATATATTATAACGGTGCAAGACTATAAAGCGTACTCAAACGAGACGGATATATATTACTATGCTACTTATTTGTACTCAGAAAACAACCTCGGCTATGGCGAGGGCGAAGACGGAGTAATGCTTGTTTTAAGCATGGCCGAAAGAGATTATGCATATATAAGCTATGGCGACAAAGCGGAGCGCATATTTACAAACACTACAAAAATTGAAGTGGAGACTTCAATGCTTGAGGCGTTTAGCAATAACTACTGGTATGATGGCTTTAGATTTTTTTTGAGGGATACAGAGTTTGAAATAAAGTACGAATGGTTTTTTGACTCGTTTCCCATATTTATTATAGCAATTTTCTCGTTTATAATAGCTAAGATTATTGCAGACGGACAAAAGAAAAAACTTAAGAGCGTCTTTGTCAACAACTCGGCCAGCTCTTATATTCCAAATGGTGGCGTTGTGTTCAGGGTAAAAGATGACGTGTTTACCCACACGACAACTTCACGTGTCAAGATATCTACCCAGAGCTCCGGCGGTGGCGGCGGTGGCAGAAGCCATAGCGGCGGCGGTTTTTCGGGCAGAAGCGGCAAATTTTAATCGGCGTTTTATGCACACAGTGCTCGGCTATTGCCTTGCACTGTGTTTTTTTATACAAAGCGGTATTTGGCACGCCGCTAAGTGTGCAAGCCGCAATAATATAAGTTATAAATAGTGTGCAAAACATTTGCAGGTTATTTATAACTTTTCTAGCGCACAAAGGTATTTTAATTTAAGCGCATGAGTAAAATTTATACAGAATGGATATTTTTGTACAAAAGTACGGCCTTTACGGCAGTTTTGCCGTAAAAATGCCACAAAAAGATTGTCGTTATATGTTGTAATATTTATATTTTTATAGTATAATATAACCGATTGTAATAGTTGTGAAAAAGACGTTGATAATTTGAAGTTACATATAGATTAAAATCGGAGGATACGAAATTGCTTTACAATATTAAAAAACATATATTTGCTCTTAGCATAGTATGCGTATTTTTATTTACTGCGGTATTTTTGTTGCAGCCTGTTGCGTTTGCAACACAGGGGAGCTCAAGCTCTTCTTCATCGCAAAGCGAAGGTGAAGAAGATGTAAAAGACGAGCCCGACGGAAGTGCAGAAAATCCGTATATCATAGACACTCCTGAAGATTTTGATCTGATCAGGCAGTTTCCTGATGCGCATTTTGATATCACTGACCATATAGACATGGATGGCATTGACTTTGAGCCGATTGAGCAGCCGTTTACCGGCACACTAGACGGCGGCGGTTATTACATATCTAACCTGACAATAGAGGCAGATGCCGCGGCGCTGTTTTATCACATTGAAAACGGCGGCGAAAACGAAATAGGCATTGTTAAAAACATTGCATTTGACAATGTGTCGATAAAAGGCGAGGTAGCGGCCGCTGCAGTTGCCTGCATCAACGAGGGCTATGTTAGCAATATCAAAGTTGCCAGCGGAGAAATCATCTCGCAAGAGCGCGCAGGCGGCCTTGTGGCACGCCTTTCAGGCGAGCATGCAACGGTGCAAAAATCGGGCAGCATGGCAAGCGTAATCGGTGAGACAGCCGGTGGTCTTGTTGGCCTTGTAGAGGGCGGCACAATTAAAAACTCCTTTGTAAATGCACAGGTTGCCTCTATTTTGCAAAGTGACGAAGGCAATACAGACGTAGACGATGAGGATATACAGCCCATTGGCGCTGTGTTTGGCAATATGACAGCGGATGAAGATGAATTTACAGCCGTCGACGTAATTTACATGGCGAGCGATGTTGAAACTGCAGTTCCCGGTGTGCAAACGGTTGTAAATCTATTTGTTAGTAGCCTTAAACCGTATGAGGCAGAGGGCTTTGTTGCTATGTCGTTAAATGGCGATTTGGCGCTAGAGACAGGCGATACAGGCGAGACCTTAGTCGAGCTTTCGGGAGAGATTGTGAATGACAGCGTTATAACTTACGCCTCTAGCGACTCTGACCTGTTAGAAGTTGACAGCGACACAGGCGAATATGAGGCTATTTACGCAGGCGATGTTGAGTATTATGTGTTTGTAATGCCCGGCGATTACCTGTATAAAAATATAAGATCTTATACGTTGAGCATAGGCGTGACTATGACAGGCGAAGAAAAACCGGTTGATCCGCCTGCGGACAGCAGCACGAGCGACAGCAGCACGAGTGACAGCAGTACAAGTGACAGCAGCACGAGCGACAGCAGTACAAGTGACAGCAGCACGAGCGACAGCAGTACGAGTGACAGCAGTACGAGAGACAGCGGCACAAGCGACAGCAGCACAAGTGACAGCAGTACAAGCGACAGCAGTACAAGCGACAGCAGCACAAGCGACAGCAGTACGAGCGACAGCAGTACGAGCGACGAAGACGACAGTGATGAGCCGGAGCAAGTGGAAAAGGGTACATGGGTTATTGACGGAAGCAAACGCTCCTATACTTTCCCGGATGGCACAATTGCTACAGGTCCACAGACAATAGACAATGTCATGTACATTTTTAACGATGATGGCGAAGTGTTGAGATATGACTTTGTACACGGCGGCAACTGGTATTTAGCAGGCGCAGACGGTGCACTTTATACAAACGGATTTTTAAAACGCACCGATTCAATTACATTTTACGACGTTGACGGAGGAGCAAAGACAGGTTGGTTTACGGGGCCCGATGGCAATGAGTACTATCAGATGATAGGCGAGACAACTGCGGTGCATCAGCTTGCAACAGGCGTAAAAGTTGTAGACGGCAATACGTACTTATTCTCCGAGGGCGGCTCAAAGAAAACGGGCACGGGCTGGTTTGACGGGGTGTACTTAATAGACGGCGTTGTTGCCACAGGCAAACATGTAATTGACGGTAATACGTATATTATAGGCACAAGTGGCCTGCCGATGACGGGCGAATTTGCCTACGAGGGTGCAAACTATTTTGCAGGCGAAGACGGTATTGTATACATTGACAGGGTGCGCACACTGGACGATGGCACACTTAGATATTACGATTTAGACGGACAAGTGCCGACAGGTTGGATAGACAGCGGAGAAGACAGGTATTATCAACTGGCTGGAAATATACTGGCAGTTGGCAGACAAGAGATAGATGGCACAACATACTTCTTTGGCAGTGACGGCAAATTGACACAGGACGATGGCTGGGCGGGCGACTATTATGTAGTTGACGGTGCGGCAGTTGTTGGCATGCAAAATATTGACGAAAACACGTATTATTTTGATGATAGCGGCCTGCTTGTCAGGGGCGTGTTTACGTTTGAAAATTCAAAATATCACGCCGATGAGAACGGTGTGTTAGTTAAAAATGCAATTGCATACAATGCCGAGGGCACAGGCGCATACTATGACGCTGACGGCAAGGCTGTAGGCGCAGGCTTTATAGATTTTGATGGATCGAGGTACTACCAAACGTCAGAGAATATACTTGCAGTTGGCAAACACGTAATAAATAACGAAATTTACTTCTTTGCATCTGACGGAAAACAGCAGACAGGCACAGGCTGGGCAGACGAGTACTACTTGTTAAATGGTGTGGCCGTTACGGGCGTACAGCAAATAGATGGAAACACGTATATTTTTAATACAGACGGTGTTGTGCAAAAAGGAGCGTTTATAAACGAGGGAAAATCTTATTTTGCAGACGAAACAGGTAAGGTGTACAAAAATTATGTAAGACAGCTGGAGAGTGGCGCGTTAGTATTTTACGGCGCAGACGGAAGTGCGCCGCTTGGATGGTTTGACTTTGATGATAATAAGTACTACCA
>CAYJBO010000012.1:38125-44940 GCA_964368295.1 uncultured Bacteroides sp. | reverse complement strand
AATCCCTGACCCTCTGCACGTCAAGCAGATGCTCTACCAGCTGAGCTAACTGTCCTTATATCAGCACAATTTAAAGGTGCTTTAATATTATACCAAAATATTTTTAAAAAGACAATATGTTTGCGCCTTTTAACATAAAAAAATACAGGGGATTTGGGCTCGGCTTTGCCAAAACCTATTTTAATCCCCTGTATTTTATTAAATAATTATTGTGTAACCTGCGCATTAAAGCCGTTTTTTATGCGGTGCTATACAAATGCCGCATCAGACAAAAATTTATGCTCGCAATGTAAATATAACATAGCAATAAAATTTTAGTGCTTGTCGCTTAGTTTAAAGCGTGCAACAAGCTCGTTTAAGTTTTCAGATTGTCTTGATAGCTCGTCACTTGCGGCGGCGCTCTCCTCGCCCGTGGCAGACGTAGACTGCACGACTGTTGCAATTTGGCGTATGCCGATAGTAACCTCGCTCAGGTTAGACGCCTGCGTCTCGCACTCTTTGGCTATGGAGGAGATTTGTGTAAGTAGCTCTGTAGAGGTTTTTTCTACCTTGGCAAAGGTTTCGGTTGTGGCCTGTGCAAATTTAGTGCCGTTGTTTACCGCAACTAAAGATTCGTTTATAAGCTTAGACGTGCTCTGTACAGCGTCGGAGGATTTTTGTGCAAGGTTTCTAACCTCGTCTGCAACTACGGCAAAGCCCTTGCCTGCTTGGCCTGCACGCGCTGCCTCTACTGCTGCATTAAGCGCAAGTATATTTGTTTGGAACGCTATGTCGTCAATAGTTTTAATGATATTCTCTATGTTTTTGCTTGCGCGCTGTATGTCGGATATTGCCGCAACAAGATTTTCCATCTCTTTTGCACTTGATATAACAACGCTTTGTGTCTCGTACGCAAGCGCATCGGCCTCTTTTGCCCTGTTTGCATTTTCTGTAACGCTGTCGGATATACCCTCAACAGAGGCCTGTAGCTGATCTATACTGCTGGCCTGGCTTGTGGTGCCGTTTGACAGCGACAGCGCACCCGAGGCAACGAGTGCAGAGCCCGTGTTTACTTGCTCCGATGCATCTTTTATGCTTGTGATAGTCTTGCTTATAGAGCTTGATATTTTAATAAAGGATTTTCTGATGTTATTAAAAGAGCCAACGTATAGAGCCTCGTCTGACACATGCAAATCAAAGTTGTTTTTGCTCATCTGATACAGCAGCTCTTCTATCTCTGATATGAGTGCGCTGAGAGTGTCGGACATATTGTTGAAAGTTTTAGATAATTGGCCTATTTCATCGTTAGATTTAACATCAAGGCGTGTGTCGAAAGAACCCGAAGAAATTTCGCCGGCCGCACTTACAATAGATTTCATCGGTGCCATTAGGCGGTTTACAATTAGTGATATTATTATTAAAAGGATGATTAAAAGTGCAGTAGATACGCCTATCATTGCCAAGGTTAACATCGTGACGTCTTTAAAGAGATCTGCCGTGTCTACGCTGTTTTGTAGCCACATTGTAAAATCGCCTATTTGCATTGGGTGGAAGTAAACCGTCTTGTCGCCTATTACTTGAGAAAACTCTTCATTTGTAGCCGCATTGGCTGTTAGGGTCTCTATTTCTTTCGCGTCCATTATTGTTTCAATGTAAGATGTGCCCATAGTGCTGTCATCGGCTGTGTTCATTATATATATGCCGTTTGCATCTGTAATGGCAACTTGCATTGAGGGGTAGTTTTCGTTGAGCTCTGCAAGCTCTTTTAGCTTGTCTAGGCTTATGTCTGTAGCAAGAACGCCCACTGTTTTGTTGTCTATAATAACCGGAGAGGAATATGTAATTATAACTTCGCCCTCGTAAGTGTATGGCGTTGATATATAGGGTTGCGACGTCTCCATCGGTACTGTGTAGTAGGAGCTTTGCATGAAAGAATCATCATAAATTGCGGTAAAATCAGAGCTTGCGGCCTCTTCAGATGTCACATATACAGTGTAGTGCTCAATGTCATCGTCTATGGCGTAATCATCAAATATGGCACTGGCCCCAACAAGCTCGTTGCTGTTTATTAGTGCTGACCAAAACGTGTTTAAAAAATACTCCTCGCTCGCAACAACAGTTGATGAAACCTCGGTGCTTCTGTATATGAGACTGTTTGGAGTAGCTTCTTCGTCCGGGTCTTCAGACATTTTTTTTGATACATAGATGGAGACATCAGTATTTAAACTGCGCGCAGATTGAATAGCGTTTTCTATTGCGGTGCCGTTTGATTTTGCAAGAAGCGAAAACTCACTGTTAACCTTTTCTTCAATTACAGCGCGCGCATAATTAACTGTAAACGATAATAAAAGTGTAAACACAAGTATTAAAGATATAGCGGTAGAAAGGACTATTTTTTTAGATAGCTTTAAATTTTTTATAAAAGGTCGCATAGCAAGTCTCACTTTCAATTTATAGGAAAAAAGTTAATTAAAGGCTGGTGTTATATTAAAAAAGAATGCTTACACCCTATTATGCATATTATATCATTAAAATGCAAAAAAATCAATTTTAGATTTACTCCAAAACAGCACAATATTCAATAAAATTGCAGTTTTTTACAACAATGCAAGAATAGCATAAAAAAATAGTGCGTTTTTATGTTGTTTATGGTAAAATAAATAAAAAGAAAAGAGTTAATGCGATAATTATGTATAAATTGCGCAATTAGCTTGCGCTAAAAACTTGTAAGGGGTTTTACCGCTATAAAATTAATTGTATAAGTATGGCACAGTGTAAAGAGGTGTTTTTATGATTTTTAAATTTGGCGCTGTCGGCATTTTAACGGTTATATGGCTGATAATGAACGACGGCGTTAGCGTTTATAATCTAATAATAGGCGCTGTTTTAAGCGTGTTTTGCGTTTATATCTCGTGCAAGATGTTAGAGATAAAGTACGAGGATAATTTTAAACTGCCCGTCTTTAAGTTTGCACGTTATGTCGTGCGCTTGATACGCAGTGTGTACACATCGGGGGTGCAGGCGTCGCGTATGATATTGACGGGTAAAATTGCACCGGGCTTTATAAGAGTAAGGCGAAACAAAGAGATAGAGAGCGAATTTTTGCACAATATATTAGAGAACAGCATAACGCTTACGCCGGGCACTATAACGGTGGATAGCGACGAGGAGTACATAACTGTACTGTGCTTACACTGTGATAAAGATGCGCCGTCGCCCACAGACGGCTTTGAGCCGCAACTGGTAGAAATGCAAAAAAGCTTAAATGAAAAGCAAAAAAAGCACACGGCAAAAAACAGAAAATAACAGCATTATGTAGCTATTATGTGCGCTTTATGTAAAAATTGCCGCGCATAATAAAAACTGTAAAAAGGTGGGTGACGTTTATGTTTTGGCAGGTTATTATTACGCTGTTAATTGTGGCAACGGCATTAAGCGCCCTTAGGGTTATACGTGGGCCGTCGCTTTGGGACAGGCTGCTGGGCTTGTCGCTTGTATGCAGTAAAATAATTATAATAATAGTGCTGTACTCGCTCGCCCTCGGGCAGTCGTTTTATCTTGATATAGGCCTTGTTATGGCCATGCTTGGGTTTGTAGGTACAACTTCTATATCCACATTTTTGCGCAAAAATAAGTGAGGTGAGGCAGAGTGAAGCTGATTGGCGTTTTGTTAATAGTGGCCGGCGTTTGCTTTATAGCTGTAGGCATTATAGGCGTTTACCGCTTTCATAACTTTTACGCGCGCATACTCTCTGCGGCAGATGTAGACACTGTGGGGCTGATAACGATACTTGCAGGCGTTATTTTTATAGAGGGCATAAGTTGGTTTTCGCTTAAGGTGCTGCTTATACTTGTGTTTTTGCTTGTTTTAAATCCTATAGTTACGTCCTCTATTGTGTCGTCTGCATTTCACTCCGGCTACAAGCTTAAAAGCGAGGAGGACAGCGACGACAATGGTTGAACAAATTGTTTTTGTGCTTATGATAGCCGTTGCGCTTTTTATTGTGTCTAGCAGAAATTTAAAACGTGTTATAGTGTCGCTGGGCGTGTTGTCGCTGCTTGCGTCGTTTTGTTACCTTTTGTACCACGCTCCGGACGTAGCGGTGGCAGAGGCTGTAATTGGCAGTGCGCTCTCCACAATATTATACATAATAGCGTTTAAAAAGCACCGCACATTTTATATTTTTATCACGCAGCCGTCACAGCAAAAAAAGAGCGATTTTAAGCTTAGGTCGGACATGAAAAGCACTATAGAGACAATAATGCAGTACTGTACAAAGCACGAGCTAGAGGCGCAGTGTGTTTACACGTGGGAAAAGCCGTTAAACATAGTAAAAGACCACACGTGCGATTTAATACTTGAATATGAGAGCGAAAAAATTACTGTATATGGCTTAAAAACTGAAAAGCATGCGCAAAAATTGCGCGGTATATTGTGCGGCGCAAACAGCGTAAAGCAAGTTGAATTTGTAGAGCTATAGGCATGCTGTAGATACTAAGTTTACCACTTTGTCATAAAACTGTTGGGGCTGCATTAGCTTAGACATAATAAATAATTAATTGGGCGGCAATGCAGGCAAAAGCCGGCACGCCTTATAAATAAAACAAATTAAACGGTAAAAAAAGGGGGCAAAAATATGGTAAAGCACACAAAAATAATTGGCATGTCGCTTGCCTTTGCGGCGTGCGTGCTTGTGCTGGCGCTGTCTGTAAATACCACGCCCGCCGTAAAAAAAGAGATTTACGAGCTTACGCTTAGCCTTTATTCGGCGCAGACAAATGCAAAAAACGCAGTTGCTTCCATTTACTTAAATTACAGGATATTCGATACAATTTTTGAGGCGCTTATGCTGCTTGTAAGCGTTATGGGCGTAATACATTTTTCGAGGCACGAGCATATGGACGAGAGCGCACAGCATAAGAAAACCCCGACAAAAATAGGTGTGGTTGCGCTTATAGTGCCTATGATAATAATGCTCGGGGTTTACCTAATTGTAAACGGACACAACACACCGGGCGGCGGCTTTCAGGGCGGTGCTGCGCTGTCTGCTTCGCTTATATGTGTGTTTCTTGTGCGGCCCGACAAAACAATACGCTTTGAGGCTTACGAATTTTGCGAAAAATTGCTGTTTATTGCAATATTAACGCTTGCGACAGTTTTTGCGGCGCTCGGCATTTATTTGCAATACACACAGTACAACGTCGCTTATTTAATAGTGATGAACGTGCTGATAGGCTTAAAAGTTTTTTGCGGCTTAACAATAATTTTTTATAGATTTGTACACTGCGAGGACATGTAAAGGCATATTTTTAAAGGGCTTAACCGGCCAGACATGCAATAAAATGTAAAGGGGGACACGACAATGATAACGGGCGAAACTGTTGGAATACTGCTGTTTTTTATCGGTTTAGCTGGGATTTTTTCAAGCAGGCGCGTGCTAAAAAGCATAGTGTCTATTGGGATTACAGAGGTTGGGACAGTTACGTTTTACCTTACTATGTTTGCAAACCCTGACGATGTGGCACCCATAGGTGTTACGCAGGGCTACGTTGCAGACCCCTTGCCGCAGGCGCTAATGATAACGGCAATTGTAATAGGCGTTGCGGTAACGGCAACGGCGCTAGTTATGTTTATAAACTTGTACCACAGCTACGGTACGGCCGACTGGGAACAAATGCGACAAAAAAGGATGGAACAGCTTTAATGTTATTAATTTGCTTTGTTATTGTGCCTATTTTTGCCGGCGTATTTTTTTACATATTGCCAAAAAAAGCGCTGCGCACGGGTGTGTTTGCAACGCAGATTTCCCTTGCGTTTTTGCTGGTTTACTGCTATATGTCGGTGGTGCAAAGCGGTAAAATAAGCGTTGTGCTTGGCGCAAATGCAAACAACCCTACGCTTGGCATAGTGCTTATTGCAGACAGGCTGACACTAATTTTTGTTTTGCTTTCTATATGCTTGTTTTTTATAGCATTTTTATACTCTATGAAAGAGAGCCACTTCGATAAAAAATTTGCCATGCTGTTTTTTATGCTGCAAGGGCTTTTGTGCGGTGTTTTTTTAACCGACGATTTATTTAATATTTTTGTCTTGCTTGAGGTTGCAACAGTTATTGTCGCCATTTTAATCATGTTTAAAAGGGACAGCCGCTCGGTTTACGACGGCTTAATTTACTTGCTGTCTCAAGTTGTGTGCATGGTGTTTTACCTTTTTGGCGTTGGCTATATGTACAAAATTTTTGGCGTGTTATCGCTAGAAAAAATAGCAGAGCTGATGCCGCTTGTGCCGGCAGAGAGCCTGATAATGCCATATGCTTTTATTATGACGGCGGTGTGCTTGAAGAGTGCGTTTTTTCCGCTGTTTAGCTGGTTGCCGCGCGCGCACGGCACGCCTAGTGCGCCGTCGGCAGTGTCGGCAATACTTTCGGGTCTATACGTAAAAAACGGCATATATCTATTTTTAATTTTTTCAACACTCTTTGCGCCAAAAATAAATTATCAGCACTTTTTTGTTGTTATAGCGTCTATAACTGCCGTGCTTGGCTTTGTTTTTGCCGCCGCCCAAACAGACATAAAATTAATTTTAGCGTACAGCACGGTGTCGCAGATGGGGCTTATTGCGCTCGGGCTGTCCGTCGGCACAGAGGTGGCGAGGTGGGGCGCAATTTACCACATTTTAAACCACGCCGTGTTTAAGTCTTTGCTGTTTCTTTGTGCCGGCATGGTGATTAAGCGCTACAAAACACGTGACATCACTAAGGTGCACGGCGTTTTGCGCACAATGCCCGTGACGGGCATGGGCATTATCATCTCGGCGCTTGGAATAACAGGTGCGC
>CAYJBO010000012.1:30566-38115 GCA_964368295.1 uncultured Bacteroides sp. | reverse complement strand
TTTAACGGCAGTGTGTCAAAATATTTTATGCAATACGGCGCCGAGGGCACGCTTGCAGAGTATATTATTATTTTAATTAACCTTGGAACAATGATTTTACTTGTAAAGTACACAAGCATGCTGTGGGGCGGCGCCCAAACGGATACCGTGCCTGTAAATAGGCGGTGCAAAAGTGCGTCTATTGTTATTTTAAGCGCTTTTTGCGTGGCTGGCGGTGTGTTTGGCGTTTGGTTTATGCAAAATGCGATGGGCGCACCTGTTGCCCTGGACATTGCAAAATATGCACAAAAGGGCGCACTTTACTTTTTGTACTTGGCGCTGGCCGTAATTATATATAAGTTTGCGGTGTCAAAAAACAAAGTTTTGCTTAAATTAAACACAGTATCGCTTAATTTTCAGCAAATTGTAATGGCGATGTTGGCGTTTTTTATCTGCGTTACGGTCTCGGCACATTTTTCGGTAGTATAGGCGTGCGGGTGCAAAAAAGCGCAGGACAGCGGCGTGAGATAAGGCGAAGATAAACGCTGAAACGTTACGTTTAAGCGCTTGTTTTAAAATGCATTTTGGCTCTATACGGAGCATAAAAAAGCGAATATAAAAAAATAAAAATATAAAAGCAAATATAAAAAAAGTGCGGATTGTCTTTTGCAATCCGCACTTATAAGTTGTAAAATTTTCCCCTGTGGCATATGTAGTCTACTCGCCATTTTTCTTTTCTATCCTTGCCTCGCTTGTTTTAATCAAGTTAAAAAGGCTGCTGGCGTAAAGGGGGTAATCCTTAGACAAACTCTCTGTAGTCATGGCAAAGGCCGCAGTGTCTTTTAGCGGTGTGCCAAGGCCTATGTCATCGCCGGCCAATACAGATTTAACGTTTGCCTCTGCAATGTGCATAGCGGCGTCGGAGTAGCCGGGGTAAGAGCTCTTTTTAATGCTAAACATGCTGTTTGCATTTTTTGGGCCCGAGTGATATAAAAGCCTAAACATTTTATAAACCGAGAGCATTAAAAACGCCGAAACCTCGCCAACAAGTGCCTTATCCGGGCAGTAATTAAGCTTGTCGTAAAGTATGTTTAAGCTGTTGCTAACTATTTTTTTGTTAAAGGTGGGCAAAACACTGCCCTTAAATATGCCGTCTTTATTTGTGTCAGGGCTCGGTATATCCTCTGCAAGCAAAGTAACGCCGCTGCGCTCTGCGCTGCGACCAAGCAAATAGTCGCAAGAGACGTTATAATAGTTTGCAACACGCACAACAAAATCAAGGCCACACTCACGTATGCCTTTTTCGTAATGCGATAAAAGCGCCTGCGATACACCTAAATCCTGCGCCGCCTTTTTTTGCGTCACACCTTTTTCTTTACGCAAAAGTATTATTATCCTGTTAAAATCGTTCACCATGCACACTACCCCATATCGTTTACATATCGTAGATTATATTACATTCAAAACAATTTGTAAATATGTAAATTTGCGCAAAAAATACGCACAAAATACAAAATTATTACACAATGACTATATATTCTGCTCTGCTTGAAATAAACTTCTAAATGTAGTATGATGTAAAAAAAAAACATTAATTTTCTATATAAAAAATTTTTTTTGAAAAGTAAAAAATAATGTAAAAAAGCTTTAAAATTACTGAAATTGAGGGATTTGCATGAAAAACTACAGGCTATATTTAATACGGCACGCCATAACACAGGGCAATTTAGACGGCATTTATGTGGGCGGTGCAACCGACGAGCCACTTTGTGAGCAGGGCGAAAGTGCGCTTTTAGCACTGCGCGAAAAGCATGTTTACCCAAAAGTTGAGGTGGTGTTTTCAAGCCCGTTAAAGCGCGCTATACAGACGGCTGAAATTTTATTTGCAGGCGCAAAAGAGAAAATAGTTTTTAACGAGCTGCGGGAAAACAATTTTGGCGAGTTTGAAAAGCGCAATATAAAAGAGCTTATAGAGGACGAAAACTTTAAAAAATGGATGGACCCGACAGCGCACTACACGCCAAAAGGCGCCGAGAGCAGCGCAGAGTTTAACGAGCGATGCTCTGCAGTTATTATGATGATGTTTGAGCACATGATGAAAAACGGCATACAAGAGGCGGCATGTGTTACGCACGGAGGTGTAATTATGAGCATGCTTGCGCAAAGGGGCATGCCTAAATATCCGCCGGAGCACTGGATGGCAGACAGCGGTTGCGGCTATGTGTTACAGAGCAACACCGCACAGTTTATGCGCGACGGCATTGTAGAGGTGACCGACATAGTGCCGTTTGGCTATTTGGAATAGCCCAAAAAGCCTCTCTCACAAAAAGCCTTGGCAAAATTTACGCGGCACTTTGCAAAAATACTCTTTGTACACACAGCGCTAGCTGCGTTTTTTAGCTTTATTCGGCAAAAATTTTGCCGTGGTTTTTGCAGGGCCTTTGTTTGCAAGTAGGGCCATACTTAAAATAAACTAAATAAATATAAAAATTAAACTCGCCCATTAATATCTCGGTATTTAATGGGCGACATTCCTGTTATGCTCTTAAATACCTTTGTGTAGTAGCTTTGGTCTTCAAAACCCATCATTTGCGCTATATCGCTCATTTTAATGCCGTGCTTTAGCAGTAACGGCTTGCTTTTTTCCACGCGCAATCTGTTTAGGTAGCGGCTAAATGTCTCGCCTTTTTCCTTTTTAAAAATGCGGCTAAAATAAGTTGGCGACAAATAAACAAGGCTCGCCACGTCCTCAAGGCGCACTTTTTCTGTGCAGTTTGCGCGCAGATAGGTGTCGGCCTTGCGCATTACATCGGCGTGCTTTACGTCCATGTAACTAAATATGCTGTCCATAAATTTATTTAAGGCGTCCGCAAGCCATGCGCATAAAAGCTCAGGGGTGGTTAGCGTCGGCATCGTCTCAAGGTAGCTCTTTGTCATCTTTAGCGTGTGCTGTGCATCTGCGCCGGAGTTTATGGCGCCCCTTGACATAAGCACAAGCAGTTCGTATATCCTCGCTTTTGAGGTGTCAACGTCGCCGCCGCTTGAAAAAAACATGTAGCCAAAAAGCTCGTTAAGCTGCTTTTGTGCGCCCGCCCTGTCACCGGATTTTATGGCGCTTAAAAGTTCGCTCTCTGTGTCAAAAGGGTAAGGGGTGGCCTCGTCGGTGCTTTTTAGCTGCATTATGTATGCCGCCACTTGCCCTTGCATTGCGCTGTCGCCCTGCACTTCAAGCATTCTTGCATTTTCGTGCGCATTGTTTATAAAGCCCGTTGCCATAAATAGCAGTGTAGATAGTTTTTCTACCTTTTCTGCGGAGACGTTTGCCAGCAGTGCCACGTGGTTTAGCACTATGCTCTGCTGCTCTCTTGTCAAATGTGTCATCTCGGCAAGCTCGTACTCCCTATAATCCTGTATGTCAACCATAAGCAGTGGGCCGGCAGTAATCCTTGCGGCGCCGCCCTCCTCGCCAAAAATAGGCGACACAAAGCACGTTAAACCTAGCGGACAAAAATAAATGTACTTGCCGCCAAACCGCTCAGACTGCGCCATGCCGTACACATGCGTGTTGGTGCAGCGCTCTTTTTCAAAGCCTATGTCCTCGCATATTCTGCAAGAGGCACAGCCTCGGCCGCTCTCGTGCAAAAGGTGCCCTTTTGTGTCGGTAACAGTGCAGCCTATTCCGCTGGACATCGAAAAGGCATCTGCACATTCTTCAATTAGCTTAAAATTAATGCTCTCTGCATTTTTCATAATATTTTCCCTCGTTTATTATGCGTATTGCATATTAAAATAGCGACTTTTTTGGTAAAATTATGTCATAAGAAAAGTATAGTACAAAAAAATTGAAAAATCAATATTTTTTACGCAGAATAATACCAAAGAGAGCAAAATATTACAATAAAGCACAGGCTAAAAAGTTTATATTATGTTTGCAAGAGCACCTTGGCCTATTTTAACGCATTGGTGCAACAACTAAAAAATTATAAATTTTATTGGGGGAAACACAATGAGCGCAATATTAGCAGAAATATCTGAGAACCTACAAAAGGGTAAGGCTAAAATAGTTAAAGAGCTTGTTCAAACAGCTATCGACGATGGCTTGTCTGCAAAAGAGATACTTGACAAAGGTCTTTTAAGCGGTATGGACATCATTGGTGAAAAGTTTAAAAATAATGAAATTTTTGTACCTGAAGTACTAGTTGCAGCACGTGCAATGAACATGGGCGCACAACTTTTAAAACCGCTACTAGCCGAGAGCGGCGTAGAGGCAAGCGGCAAAGTTTGCATAGGCACTGTTAAAGGCGACTTGCACGACATTGGCAAAAACCTTGTAAAAATGATGCTAGAGGGCAAAGGCCTTGAGGTTGTAGACCTTGGCACAGACGTAGCGCCTGAGACATTTGTACAGGCTGCTAAAGAGCAAAACTGCCAAATCATCTGCTGCTCGGCACTGCTTACAACAACAATGGGCGTTATGCAAGATGTTGTTAAAGAGGCTGAGAAAGCCGGCATACGTGACAGCGTAAAAATTATGATTGGTGGCGCGCCTGTAACACAAAACTACTGCGACCAAATTGGCGCAGACGAGTACACACCTGACGCTGCTACATGCAGCGAGGTTGCAATGAAGCTTTGCACAGCATAATTTAAAAAAATGCGTGTGTGTTGCGCCTTTGCATAGGCTGTAATTTGCAATAAATACAGTACTCTAAAGATGCACTTTAAGGCGGCGGACATACACTTAAATAATTAATAATCGGCTTGGCCGGGTTATCTGCGAAGGTGTTTTAATTTGGCGGACTTTTAAATGGTGCTTATTGCGGCGACGAATGCAAACTTGCATTTCGGGTGCATGCAAAAAGTATGAGCATATGCGTTAATTTTTCTTGTTGCGCTATTAGCTTTTAAAAGTCTGACAGATTTAAAACAGTACGGGGTTAATTCGGCAGGCCATAATTATACCCAATTTTAAGTTTGTGATAAATAAAAAAATGACGTAATAACGTTATTTATAAAAATAATTAAATAGTTTTAACATATAGAATGGAGAGTAAAAATGAGTAAAGAAATGACACAAAAAGAGCTGCTTTTTGCAACGCTGAGAAACGAGACAACACACCGTGCACCTTGGGTGCCGTTTGCAGGCGTGCATGCAGGTAAACTTATAGGCGCAGATGCAACAGAGGTGCTTACAGACGAGGAGCTACTTGTAAAATCTTTGCTAGAGGTAAACAAACTATATAAACCCGACGGCCAGCCGGTGGTGTTTGACTTACAGCTAGAGGCAGAGATACTGGGCTGTGAGCTTGTGTGGGCAAAAGACGGCCCGCCAAGCGTAGCAAGCCACCCACTAGCAGAGACGATGACAGTGCCGTGCGAGTGCACTTTGCCCACACCGGAGGCAGGCAGAATGCCGCTAGTGCTTAGCGCAATGCGCCGCATGAAAGAGCTTGTTGGTGACACTACAGCACTTTACGGCCTATTTTGCGGCCCGTTTACACTTGCAAGCCACTTGCGCGGTAACGACATATTTATGGACATGTTTGACGATGAGGACTATGTTAAAGAGCTATTGGCGTTTTGTACAGAGTGCTCAAAGCGCATGATTGATATGTTTGTAGACGCAGGCATGGACGTGCTTGCAGTGGTTGACCCGCTTGTTTCGCAGATATCCGCAGCGCACTTTGAGGAGTTTTTGTCAGAGCCGTTTTCGGAGATATTCCGCTATACAAGGGAGGAGAAAAAAGTGTTCTCGTCTTTCTTTGTGTGCGGCAATGCAACACGCAATATTGAGGTAATGTGCGAGACTAAGCCAGACTCTATATCCGTTGACGAGAACGTAGACATAATTGCGGCAAAGGCAGTTTGCGACAAATACAACGTAGTAATTGGCGGCAATATACCGCTGACAAGCGTAATGTTGCACGGCACACAGCAAGACAATATGAAGTGCGTTGTAGACATGCTTGCAAAAGTACCGGAGTACAAAAACTTTATAGTTGCGCCGGGCTGCGACATGCCTTACGACGTACCTGTTGAGAACACAATAGGCGCGGCACAAGCTGTAATAAACACGCAAGAGTGTGCAATGATGGTAGAAAATTACGTGTCGGCAACGTTTGACATAGAGGTAGAGCTACCGGATTATAATAACCTTGCAAAACCGCTTGTTGAGGTGTTTACGCTAGACAGCTTAACTTGTGCGGCATGCACGTATATGATGGGCGCGGCAAACGTTGCTAAAGAGACATACGGCGACGAGATTGACGTTGTGGAATATAAATTTACAGAGAAAGAGAACATTGCGCGCTGTGTAAAAATGGGTGTTGCAAACTTGCCTAGCATATATGTAAACGGCGAGCTTAAGTTCTCATCAATAATACCGGCAAAAGAGGAATTAGAGCGAGTAATTAACGAAGTGAAGTAAAAAATTATGATTGATTTTTACCTAGTAACCGGATTTTTAGGCGCAGGCAAAACGACGTTTTTAAAGAACTTTTTACGTTTGCTTGCGCCTAGGCGCATTCATTTAATTATAAACGAGTTTGGCAAGCAGGGCGTTGACGGCACGCTGCTGCGCGAGGTTGGGGCGGTGCTTGACGAGATAAACAACGGCTCTATATTTTGTGCTTGTCGGCTTGATAAATTTGAGCAGACCTTGCACACGGCGCAGGACAGTAAGCCTGAGGTTATAGTGGCAGAGGCTAGCGGACTTTCTGACCCTACTAACGTGCGCAAGGTGTTGCGTAAGTTTAGCAACATAAACTATAAGGGCAGTATATGCCTGGTGGATGCGGTGCGCCTAGAACGTGTTTACGACACGGCGCAGGTGTGTAAAAGGCAGCTTGCGGTGTCTAGCCTTGCGCTGCTTAACAAGACGGACGTGGCGACAAAAGAGCAGTGCGAAAAGAGCATTGAGCTGATAGAGCTGGCAAACCCTGCAGCGCATATAGAGTACACGCAGTTTGGCGCGGTGGATGAAAAGTGGCTAAGCTATATTACGCCCGGCGTTGATATTGAAGAGGCGGCGATGAAAAAAGACATAACGCTGCAAAAAATAAGCCTAAACGCCAGCGAAAACGTTGCGCTTGACACGCTAAAAAGTGCGCTTAATATGCTTGCGGATAGCACGTATAGGATGAAAGGCCTTGTTAAGACTCAAAGCGGTGATTTTGTCGTGGACTGTACGGGCCCCGACATAGTTTTGCGCCCGTGGAGCGGCGAGGTGAACAATAAAATTGTGCTGCTAGCGGGCAAGGGCATGCCGCTACGCAAGGCGGTTAAAGATGTGTGCGCTTGGTATGCCGATGATTTTCATGTGGGAGACTAATTATAATAAGGGTTCCGTGGGGCTTTAGTGGGTTCCGTTTTGTGCGCAAAACGGCTTAGGCGCTGCCTAAGAACCGCAATTTTTTATAAAAAATTGAGTAAAATTTTAATTGCAACATTAATATTATTTTTATGTGGTATATTTTTGTTTATTACAATTTTAAAACCCCATGTTAAAGTTTTTTGCGAGGGTTTACGCACTAAAAGTATAACAAAAAGTAATATAAAAATAAGAACCCAT
>CAYJBO010000012.1:22189-30535 GCA_964368295.1 uncultured Bacteroides sp. | reverse complement strand
AGCAATTTTTATATGTAATAACTAACAAAACCCCATGTTAAAGTTTTTTGCCAAGCTTTTTTTCAAAAAAGCGGAAAGGATTGAAAAATATGAACGAGCTAAACATGAAAGCAATAACCGATAGAATTTTAGAGCTTGGCGCGTATAGAGTTGGCGTTATAAAAGTATCCGACATCCAATTCGACAGACGCTTTAGAGACCTATGCGAGAGCAACTCATGCGGAAAATACGGCAAATGTTGGGCATGTCCACCCGCCGCCGGCGCGATAGACGACCTAATATCGCTGGCAAAAGAATTCGAGAGCGCAATAGTGTACCAAACAGTGGGCACACTGGAGGACAGCTACGACTTTGAGGGGATGATGGAGGCCGGCAAAACGCATAACGACCTGTCTCAAGTCCTGTCAGAAGAATTCAAGGATGTCGGCTTCTCTCGCACACTTCACCTCGGCGCCGGCGGCTGCCGCGTGTGCGAAAAATGCTCAAAACTAACCGAAGAGCCATGTCGCTTCCCCGACAAAGCTATGAAAAGCCTCGAGACATTCGGCATAGACGTGTCAGCACTGGCGAAAATCTCCGGCATGAACTACATAAACGGCCAAGACACCGTGACATACTTCGGCGCTTTGTTTTACAACTTATAATAAGGCGGTACTCCAATGCCAAATTTAGTTAAAATAACCATCAACAATAAGTACTCCATACACGCAAAAAGCGGCAGCATTCTGTCAGAAATCCTGTTTACAGAGAAAATGCAAAGCGGCCAAACCGTGTTCGACGAGTACGAGATGATACAAACCCCCTGCGGCGGCATGAAAAAATGCGCTAAATGTCGTGTAAAAGCAACAGGCGGCCTAAGCGCGCTAAGCAGCCCCGAGCAGGACAACCTAACACCGTCAGAACTCGAAGCCGGCATCCGCCTAGCCTGCTGCTGTAGCGTTGTGGGCGACTGCGCCATAACACTGCCCGATAAAAACGCCGACAAAATAAAAATGGACGGCGCAATGCCCCACTTTGTGGTAGACCCCATTTTTGATAAATACGCAGTGGCCGTCGATATAGGCACTACAACACTCGCCGCCCACCTGTATAGCACCCACGGCCGCATGCAAAGCGCGTCAGACTCAAACCCCCAAACAATGTACGGCGCAGACGTTATAACTCGCATAGGCCACGCACTGTCAAGCGCCGATAACGCAGCCAGCCTTGCAGACTGCGTGCGCACAGCCGTTGGCGATTTAATTACACAAATGTGCGATAATGCGCAAATAAACGTGATGGACATAGACACCGCCGTGATAACAGGCAACACGACAATGCTGTACTTGCTAACAGGACTAAACCCCAAAAGCCTGTCGCACGCACCGTTCGAGGCAGACTTTTTGTTCGGCAACAGCGTAAATGCAGCAGAGCTACGCCTGCCATGCAAAAACGCAGTGGTCCACCTCCCGCCGTGCATATCCGCCTTTATAGGCGCAGACATAACAACCGCAATACTAGCCAGCGAAATGTGCGATAAAAACGAGACGTCAGTGCTTACCGACATAGGTACAAACGGCGAAATAGCGCTATTCCACGACGGCGAACTTCTCTGCTGCTCCACAGCGGCAGGCCCGGCCTGTGAGGGCGCAGGCATAACCATGGGCATGCGCGGCGCACCCGGTGCAATAGACCACGTATTTTGCAAAGACAATAAAAACATTACAGCGCATGTAATAGGCGATATAGCCCCAACAGGTATTTGCGGTAGCGGAGTTATTGACGCAATAGCGTGCCTTTTAAAGACCGGCGCCATAGACGAAACCGGCTTTATGGAAGACGACGAGGCCGTTATTTTAAACGAAGTTGTAATTACACAGTCCGATGTGCGCATGATTCAACTTGCCAAAAGCGCTATTTGTGCAGGCATAGAGACCATGATAGAACTAAACCATCTGCCGCCCGACAACATAGATGCGTTTTACGTGGCAGGTGGCTTTGGCAGCTACCTAAATATTAACAGCGCCGCAGACATAGGCCTTGTGCCAAGCGCACTTGCAAAAAAGGCAAACGTCTTGGGCAACGCCGCCCTTTCCGGCGCCTGCGCTATGCTCCTGTCACGCCAAATGTATAAAAAAGCAACGGATATTGCGAAGTCGGCAGACAGTGTAGAATTATCAACGAGTAGTATTTTTTCAGAAAAATATACACTCGGTATGATGTTTGAGTAGCTTTCCATCGTAATAAATACAACTAATAAAAACAGATGTAATTTTTAACAAGTGTAAAAATTCCGTCTGTTTTTTAGTATGTAGTAACAATAAAAATGTTGTAAATCAATTTTTTATGTCAAATTTTTTGTTAAATGGCGGTAAAATAAAATGTTTAGCTTTAAATTATTAAAGCCACGTGTTACAATATTAAATATAAACTCACAGTAACGGAGGATTTAATTTGAAACTTAATAATAAGCGCACTATATATGTGGGCCTTGCCTTTATGTCGATATGTGCATTTTGGCAAGTGTACGACACAGTAATACCCCTGATTTTAGAGAAAACTTTTGAGATGAACCACACAACTATAGGCGTGGTAATGGCGGCAGACAACGTGTTAGCGCTAGTGCTGTTGCCGCTTTTTGGCATGCTTAGCGATAAAACACGCACTAAAATAGGCCGACGTATGCCTTATATACTTGTGGGCACGGCGCTTGCGCTTATATCTATGTATTTGTTGCCGTTTGCACAGGCGCAAAACAACATGATAATGTTTTTAGTGGGCCTTGGCCTAGTGCTTTTGTCCATGGCAATTTACCGCAGCCCTGCCGTTGCGCTTATGCCGGACGTAACGCCAAAGCCACTGCGCAGTAAGGGCAACGCAATAATAAACCTAACAGGCGCACTTGGCGGCATGCTTATGCTTGTGGCCATGATCATCTTCCCTGTCACGGGTAATGGCGACACCGAGATGGTTATTTTTATAATACTTGGGACGCTGATGGCGCTGTGCATTGCGGTGTTGTTTTGGAAGATAAAAGAGCCGCAGAGCATAGAGGATATGAAGCGTGAGTGTGCCGAGCAGGGCATTGCCATAGACGACGGCAAGAGCATTGACGCAAAAGCGCTTGAGAGCGATGAAAAAATGTCGGCGCCTATATTTAAGAGCTTTATGTTCCTTTTAAGCAGTATTTTCCTTTGGTTTTTTGGCTACAATGCGGTTGTGTCGGCATTTAGCAGATACGCTGAGAGCGAGCTTGACGGCAACTTTGCAAATGTGCTATTGGTGTGCTCTGCCGCGGCGATTGTGGCGTACATACCCGTTGGCCACATTGCGGTGCGCATAGGCCGTAAAAAAACCATATTGATGGGCGTAACAATGCTTGCGATATCATTTGCGGCAGGTATATTCTTTAGAGAAGTAACGATGCTACTTTACGTATTTTTTGCGCTTGCGGGCTTTGGCTGGGCGTTTATTAACGTAAACAGCTACCCAATGGTAGTTGAGATGTCTGGCGGTTACGACGTGGGTAAGTACACGGGATACTACTACACGGTAAGTATGTCCGCACAGGTTATTACGCCTATGTTAAGCGGATTTTTAATGGACACGATAAACATGCGAGTCTTGTTCCCATACGCTACTATATTTGTAGTTTTAAGCTTTGTTACAATGCTGTTTGTGCGCCACGGAGACTCAAAACCACAGCCTAAAAAAGGCTTAGAAGTGGCGGATGTTGATGACTAAAAGCGGCGATAAGCCAACGCTTTAATATATAGGTGAATAGGAGTGTACTACGATGACTTTAGGCGAGATATGCACAATTTTAGACGCAAAAGTATTAACGGATAACACGGACTTACAAAGGGAGATACACGCGGCATGCGGCAGCGACATGATGAGCGACGTGCTGGCTTATGTAAAAGACCAAGGCGTGCTTGTGACAGGGCTTAACAACCCACAGGTAGTGCGCACGGCGGATATGATGGATATGGTATGTATAGTATTTGTGAGGGGCAAAGTGCCCGATGAGAACATTTTAAACCTCGCAAGAGAGCGCAATATAGATATATTATGCACAGAGCAGACTATGTTTTCTGCCTGTGGTTTGCTGTACCAAAATGGTTTGCGAGGCGGTGAAAAGGCTTAATGGAGGCTATAAATTTACACTATAAAGTGCCGGGCGACGACTTTACGCGCGCCGGTGAGGCAAGTGCCGATTTAAAGAGCAGGCTTAAAAAATTGGGCCTGCCGCAAGACGCAATACGCAAAGTTGCAATAGCGCTTTACGAGGGCGAGATTAACCTTGCAATACACGCAAACGGCGGAGAGATTGCGGTAGTTATAGACGATGCCTGTGTGCATATGCTTATCAGCGATGACGGCCCGGGCATTGCGGACATTCCGCTTGCCATGAGCGAGGGCTACTCAACTGCGCCCGACGAGGTTAGAAGCCTCGGCTTTGGTGCGGGCATGGGCCTGCCAAACATGAAAAAATACTCGGACACATTTGATATACAGTCTGAGGTGGGCGTTGGCACTAAGGTTAAAATGGAAGTGTTTTTTTAATTGATAATTTGCATAGATATTTGTAATTTTTAGGCAAAGGAGGTTTTGGCTATGCAGGAATATTTTCATTCTGTCGCGCTGGACAGCGAGCTTTGTAAGGGCTGTATAAATTGTATAAAGCGCTGTCCTACAGAGGCTATACGTGTGCGTGAAGGCAAGGCGAGGATATCGCCGGAGCGATGTATTGACTGTGGCGAGTGTATACGCATATGTCCACACCATGCAAAACAACCGCTTTACGACACTTTTGATAGTATTAACAAATTTAAATATAAAATAGCACTGCCGCCACCAAGCCTTTATGCGCAGTTTAATAATTTAGAAGAGACAGATATAGTTATAAACGCATTTTTGGACATAGGGTTTGACAGTGTTTATGAGGTTGCCACTGCCGCGGAGATTGTAAGCGATGCAACGAGGCGAATAATGCAGACGGGCACTACAAAAAAACCCATTATAAGCAGTGCGTGTCCTGCCGTAACACGCCTTATAAGGGTGCGCTTTCCACAACTTATTGATAATGTGTTGCCGCTGATATCCCCAATGGAGGCTGCGGCAAGGGCGGCAAAAGACGAGGCTGCTGAAAAGACAGGCCTTAAAAGAGACGAAATAGGGTGCTTTTTTATATCTCCTTGCCCGGCAAAGGTGACGGCAACACGCACGCCTATAGGTAGCAAAAAAAGCGATGTTGACGGGGCGCTGGCCGTAAAGGAGATGTACCCTAAACTCTTAAGCGTTATGCACCATGTAAAACAGCGAGAGCAGCCGCTTGTGGGGGCAGGCAGGATAGGCATAGGCTGGGCAGAGAGCGGCGGAGAGTCTGCGGCGCTTGTGTCCACAGACAGCTACCTTGCGGCGGACGGTATTGAAAACGTTATAAGGGTGCTTGAGGATTTAGAGGACGAAAAGTACGAAAAGCTGGATTTTGTTGAGCTAAATGCATGCGCAGGCGGCTGTGTGGGCGGCGTGCTACAGGTAGAAAACCCATATATAGCAAAGGCAAAACTAAAAAAATTGCGCAGGTATTTGCCCGTTAGCACAAACCATTTAGACGGCTCGGTGCCGTGCGGTTTGCTATGGGACAGCGACTTGACATACAGCCCGGTGCTGGAGCTTGGCGGCACAAGGAAAGAGCGCTTTGAGCGGTATGCGCTGATGGAGGAGATATTGCACGACTTGCCGGGCCTTGACTGCGGCAGTTGCGGTGCGCCGGATTGCGCCGCGCTTGCGGAGGACGTTGTGCGTGGCATAGCCTCGATAGACGACTGCACAGTTTTAATGCGGCGCAAAATGGAGGCCGTGCTAAAGGCGCTTGGCAATTAACTTAAAAAGCGCATATATAACGCACTTTGCAAAGCTAATGTTTTTTGCAATGGCGCACCGCTTGCGCAAATAAATTTTTGCACAGCTGCATTTATATGTGAATTTGCTACAATATTTTAGGCGGGGGGCTTTTAAATGACAACGGAAGATATTGCAAAAATAGAGGGTATTGAAACGCTTGTGGAGGCTGACGGCAAGCAAATAAGCGGCATTTTTTGCGGCGATTTGCTGTCTTGGGCTATGGGAAGGGCAAAAGAGGGCGATGCTTGGTGTACGGTTATGGGCAATGCCAACACAATAGCAGTGGCGACACTTGCAGACTGTGCCTGTGTTGTGCTGTGCCACGACTCTGTAGCCGACGAGGCATTTTTACAAAAGGCAAATGCGCACGATGTCTGCGTGTTTAAAACGTCGCTTGCAGAGTTTGAGGCGAGCCTTGCTATTGCAAAGGCTATGGGCATTGCGTAAAATAGTATTTTAACAAATTAGGGTATTGCAAAATTGCAATACCCGTTGTTGTAGTATAAATTTTTATGGGGGCTATTTTTGGCTCGCAGCCTTTGCGCAAACTGCTTAAAGGCCAATAAATAAATTACGGAGACTTAAATGCTTTACGATTTACACATGCACTCGTGCCTGTCGCCGTGTGCGGATAATAACATGACACCGGCGCTTATAGCAGGCCTGTCGAAGCTTGCAGGCGCCGACATAATAGCGGTTACAGACCATAACAGCGCGCTAAACTTGCCCGCTGTAAAGGCCGCGTGCGACGCCTATGAGCTTGAGCTTTTGCCGGGCATAGAGGTTACTACGGCCGAGGAAATACACGTTTTGTGCTACTTTAAAAGCGTGGAGGCTGCACTAAAATTTGGCGAGATGCTGTATGATTTACTGCCGGATATACCTTGCGATGAAAATATATGGGGCAGCCAACTTGTGTGCGATGAGCACGATAATATAATTAATAGCGTGCCAAAGCTGTTGACGAGTGCGGTGTCGTTAGACATATATGAGATAAGAAAAACGTGCGAGGAGTACGGAGGAATTGCGGTGCCGGCACATGTGGAGAAGGACAGCACGAGCTTGCTGTCGGTGCTTGGCTTTTTGCCCGAGGATTTAAGTTTTATTGCCTATGAGGCGAAAGACCCGGCAAAACTTGACAAATTTATAGAGCGTGGCCTCTTTGTGGATGGGGCGCAGATAATAACTTCTTCTGATGCACATTTTGCCGAAAAAGTAGCCGCTGATTTGAGGGAGCTCTGTGAGAGCTCGGCTGTAGGGCAATTTATAAAAGGCTGATTTTTGCGTATAAACACTACTTTAACCAAAGTGAATACATAAGCACGGCAGTGCGCCATAAATTTTCCATAGGCAGATATAAGCACGGTGGTGCGCCATAAATTTTGCGCAGCCATATATATAAGCACGGCAGTGCGCCGCAAGTCAATATAATGTTATCTTTGTTTTTTAGCAAAATTATATATGCGGCCTTTTAAAGTTTACTCGGTTGGCATAACGCTCTCATCGTATTGGGCGGTTGCCTGAACGTCTTGTGTGGTAACGTCTTGTGTGGGTGCGATGCCCTCTACAGGCGCGGTGTCTTCGTTTGGCACGGCGTCGGCGGTGCCGTCGGCAACAATAACAACTTCAGCGCCGTCTGCAAAGCCGTCAGAGTTGTTAATTTCCTCATCGGTTAAGGGTGAGGCTGTTTGGGCGGCTTTTACAAGCGGCAACACCTCGCCGGATGGCTTTTGTAAAATATATGCGGCGACGGCGCTCTTGTCTTGCACTAGAACAATGGCGTATGTCTTAATATCTTCGGTGCTTTGTGCGGGTATTAAAAGCGACCATTTATCAACCTCTTTACCTTTAACTTTGTCCAGGGTAAGGCCGCTTTGCTCAATTACCTCATTAAATGCATCAAAGCTATCGTCCCATTGCTTCGGCACGGTAACGGTGCTAACAGTTGCGGTTGCAACGTCGGCCTCTACACCGTAGCTTTGTAAAAATACAATTAAATCATCGGCACTGCTCATCTGTAAGTCTAGCGCTGCCGCAGCATGCACAGAGCCCGTGCTGTCGGTATCGTCTGAGCGAAGCGCTGTAACGCCAATAGCAGTAGCGGCAAGAACGGCAGTGCAGGCGCATGCAATACCCACCTTTTTAAGTAAACCCTTGCTTAAAGTCATAACAAACATAATAATCCTCCATTACAAGTTAATATAGCTGTAATCCGTTTGCTTGTGCGGCTAATTTTAATTAGCTTTTACAGCAGTGTATTTGCAAAGTGCTTGTTTATAATGGATATATATGTTTTATAGGCGGCATTTATGCAAATAAATAATGTGTGCCGTGTTAATAAATTGGTTTTGTGTTAGGGTGTTTGTAGTACAATTTAAAGCAATCAACCCCCAAAATTAAACAATGTTAAAGTTTTTTGAGAAGTTTTTTAAAGAACGCTAGAAAATATGGCAACGC
>CAYJBO010000012.1:0-22089 GCA_964368295.1 uncultured Bacteroides sp. | reverse complement strand
AGTGGCACAATTAAAATAATCAACCCAAAAAATAAAATAATGTTAAAGTTTTTTGAGAAGTTTTTTAAAGAACGCTAGAAAATATGGCAACGCATAATCAGTGGCACAATTAAAATAATCAACCCAAAAAATAAAATAATGTTAAAGTTTTTTGCCAAGCTTTTTTTCAAAAAAGCGGAAAAAGCGGAAAAAGCGGGGAAAAGTGTAAAAGGAGATGACAAAACAATGCGAAGATCAGAACTAGAGGTAACCGACAAGACAAAGATAAACTCTATAATAGGCAACTGCACATGCTGTAGGCTCGGCCTATACGACGGCGAGCGTGTCTATGTAGTCCCGATGAATTTCGGCACAGGCGAGGAAGACGGCAAGCTAACACTTTACTTCCACAGCGCAAAAACAGGCAAAAAAGTAGACATACTAAAAACAAGCCCAAACATCGGCTTTGAAATGGACACAAACTATAAACTCTGCCCCGGCACAGCCCCACACGAGTGCACATCTCAGTACCAAAGCGTAATAGGCACCGGCACAGTATGCTTTATATCCGACACAGCACAAAAAACGTCGGCGGTAAACGCTATAATGCTGCACAACACAGGCAAACAAGGCTACGAATTCCCCGAAAAACTGCTAGAGCGCACGCTTATTTTTAAGCTGACGGTAGACGAGCTGAGCTGTAAAGAGCACACAGCCCCAATTTAACGCACATAACATACAAGTATACGCCGCAAAATATATAATAATGCGTAAAAATTCAATATTTTATCAACTGTTTAACACAAAATACTTTTTTTGTACACAATTTAAAGGTATAATAATAAAACAACACGTAAAACGGCACAATTTAGAAAGGGATGAACACTATAATGGCAAACGAGAAAATACTGATAGTTGACGACGACAAGAATATATGCGAGCTACTGCGCCTATACCTGCAAAAAGAGGGCTACACAACGGTGATAGCAAACGACGGTGAGGCCGCAGTGTCATGCTACGACAGCGAAAAACCCGACCTTATATTACTGGACGTTATGATGCCTAAAATGGACGGCTGGGAAACATGCCGTAAAATAAGGGCAAAAGGCACAGTGCCCATAATAATGCTAACGGCAAAGGGCGAGGTGTTTGACAAAGTGCTCGGCCTAGAGCTTGGCGCCGACGACTATATGGTAAAACCGTTTGACGCAAAAGAGGTAGTGGCACGCATTAAGGCAGTTTTGCGCCGTATGGTAGCCGCCCCACAAGAAACCGACGCAGACAGTGTGATAACATTCGACAACCTAGTGGTAGACCTGTCGCGCTACGAGCTAAAAATAAAGGGCGAAGTAGTGCCCGCACCGCCAAAAGAACTAGAGCTAATCCACTTTTTGGCAAGACACCCAAACAGGGTTTTTACCCGCGACCAACTGCTAGACGAGGTGTGGGGATTTGACTACTACGGCGACTCGCGCACAATAGACGTGCACGTAAAAAGGCTAAGGGAAAAACTGGACGGCGCAAGCGACGAATGGCTGTTAAAAACAGTTTGGAGCAAAGGCTATAAATTTGAAGTAAAAGAGTAGATTGTAATGCGCAAAAGTATATCAGCACGCTATTTTTATTCCATGACATTGCTCTTGTTCTCCGGCATAATAGTAATGGGCCTTATGATTGTGTTTTTAACGGTAGACTACTTTAAAAACGACAAGACACGGGTGCTGGAAAACACAGTGGACAACACGCTTCGCATCTTTAACGAGTACAGCGAGGACAACACAGTATTTGAATCGGCAATGAAGGCAGCGGCAATTTTTAGAGACGTGCAAGTGACAGCACGCGCCACCGAAAACTTAATATTTATAACAGATGCAGACGGCGTAGTGCTGATGTGCAACGACGAGACAATGGCAGAACACTACAGCGAAACAAGCCTGCCCTCCGTTATTTTTACAGAGGCGCAGACCAACGGCATGACCTCAGGCGTAAATAACTTTGGCAGCACGTCTAAAGCCGAGTCTTATTACTATGCCGCAAAACCCGTGCTAACCGCAGACGGCGAAATCCAAGGCTTTGTGGTTGCAATGTCAGACGCAAACTCGCTAGTGCTGTTTATGTCAGACATCCTGTTCATCTTCTTTATATCCGCAGGCCTTATGCTCGTGTTCTCTAACATCCTTTCAATTTGGGTAACCGCAAGAATGACAACGCCACTTCGCAACATGGCGCTTGCGGCAGACCGCTTTGGCAAGGGTGACTTCTCCGTGCGTGTAGAAGAAGAGGGCGACGATGAAATTGCAAAGCTGTCCCGCAGCTTTAACACAATGGCACAAAGCCTTGAAAAAATAGACTCGTCACGCTCTAGCTTTATGGGCAACATAGCGCACGAGCTGCGCACGCCAATGACCACTATAAAAGGCTTTGTGGACGGCATTCTAGATGGCACTATCCCAAAAGACAGCACAGACCACTACCTGTCAATCGTCTCCGAGGAATCCGGCAGGCTGACAAGGCTTATAAAAAACATGCTGGACATAACTAAGCTAGAGAGCGAAGAATACAACGTAAACGCCGTTTATTACGACGTTTGGGAGAGCATTACAGGCGTTGTATTTGCGGCAGAAAGCCGCATTGCAGAAAAGAAAATTAAGGTTAACGGCTTTGTGCCGGTGCGCACAATGTGCTACGCAGACCCCGACTTGATTTATCAAGTTATATATAATTTATTTGATAATGCGTTAAAATTTTGCCCGGAAGAGGGCGAGATTACGCTGCTTGTAACAACTGATAAGCAGAGCGTAACCGTTAAAATACGCAACACGGGCGACGGAATAAGCGAGGAATCGCTGCCGTATGTGTTCGAGCGCTTTTACAAAGAGGACAAGAGCAGAGGCCTAAATACAATGGGCAGCGGGCTGGGTCTGCATATTTGTAAAGTCCTCATCGGCTTGTCGGGCGGACACATTTTGGTAGATAGCTATTACGGCGTTGACTGTACGTTCTCGTTCTCCGTGCCGTTCGAACCGCCCTGCGACAAGGCAGACGGCGGCAAAAACACCCAGCAGAACAGGGTTTACTCCTATGGCAACACAAGACAATTACCATGCGTAAATACGCAGGGACAATTAATAGAAACGGAGACTGAAGAATGATTTTAGCAGTGACACTAAACCCGGCAGTAGATAAACTCTATGTAGTAAAAAGCCTTAACCCAAACAGCGTTATGCGCGTGCAACAGGTAAACTGCACGGCAGGCGGCAAAGGTATGAACGTTGCGAGGGTGGCGGCAATAGGCGGTTATAAATCTGTGGCAATGGGCTTTTTGGGCGGTAAACAGGGCGAGTTTTTTGAGAGCCTTATAACAGAGCCAAACATAGAAAAAGCCTTTACACAGACGGAAAATTCCACAAGAAGCTGTGTGAACGTTTGGGACGAGCTCGCCGACAAGAGCACCGAATTTTTAGAGCCGGGCCCCGCTGTCTCCAGTGAGGAGTGCGCAAGGTTTTTGTCCGAGTACGAGCAAAAACTAAAAGAGGTAAACGTTGTTGCAATCTGCGGCAGTTTGCCGCAGGGCGTGCCTACAGACATATACGGCAAAATGATTGAGCTTGCAAAAAAACACGGTAAAAAAGTAATACTGGACACAAGCGGAGACGCCCTGTGCAGCGCAGTAAACTCAAAGCCGACACTTGTTAAGCCGAACGAGGACGAGATACGCCAGATATTAAACGTTGACATAAACGACAGGCAAGAGCTTATAGATGCGGCAAAAAAACTGCACAAGCTTGACATAGAAGTGGTGGCGGTGTCGCTTGGAAAAGACGGCGTGCTTGTAGTTTGTGAGAGCGGCGTTTACAGGGGCGTTACCCCCGATATCCCCGTTGTAAACACAGTTGGCTGTGGCGACAGCATGGTGGCAGGCTTTGCAGTTGGTATGGCAGAGGGCTGGGACATTGAGAAGACAATAACCTATGCGGTTGCCGTGTCCACGGCCAATGCAATGAATAAAAAGACAGGCTTTTACGACAAGGCAGATTACGATGCCGTGCTGCCACAAATCTATGTAGAAAAACTTGATTAAGTAGCGATGATGCGCACAATTATAATAATAAATTAATATAAGACACCCCTTTGTACACAGTGTGCGCATTGCGCTACACTTTATAAAAGGGGTGTTTTGCACTTTAGCGTGCATTTTTGTCTTTTTAAAGTAGTGTGCCGGTTTAACTTTTTTGTGCGCCGAACTGTCTGTAAAATATCTGTCCTAGCGCCAAAAGCAAAGTTGTGTTTAGCTTACATATAACAAAAATATGCGTCTTGCGCAATTTTTGCGCCAAAGCTTACACTTTTGCCTGTTTGCATTTTAAGCACTTTTGTGCGTAAAATATACATGCCTTAAAAAAACAAAATTATTATTTTTTTGCCGTGGGCACATTGCAAAATTAAAATAAATATAAGCCTATTGCAATAATTACCGCCCTTTTTGATAACAAGAAAGATTACATGTTAGTTGCAGTTTTTGCTGTTTTGCGAATTGCTTGTTGTGTTTTTGCTTGTAGCGTTTGAGCTTTTGCTTGTTGCGTTAGAGCTCTTATTTGTAGCACTAGAGCTCTTGTTTGTTGTGTTTGAGCTTTTGTTTGTAGCGTAGTTTGAGTTTTTAGACTGTTTGTTATCCATGTTGTTTCACCTCCTTGTGCATATAGTATTTACAGTTTTAATTGAAATATTACTCAAAATATGATATATTATTATTTTGAAGACACTTTTTTAATAAAGGACGTGTAAATTTTATGTCGGGACATAGCAAATGGAGCACAATTAAGCATAAAAAAGAAAAAACAGACAGCCAGCGCGCTAAAATTTTTACAAAAATTGGCAGAGAAATAAGCGTTTGCGTGCGTGATCACGGCGCCGACCCTGCGTCTAACTCAAAACTTAGGGACCTTATTGCAAAGGCAAAAAGCAATAACGTGCCAAATGAAAATATTCAGCGTGTAATTAAAAAAGCGCAGGGCTCTGATAAAGATAATTACGACAGCATTACGTACGAGGGCTATGGCCCTAGCGGCGTTGCAATAATTGTTGAGACACTTACCGATAACAGAAACAGGACAGCGGGCAACTTGCGCCATTATTTCGACAAATTTGGTGGAAATTTAGGCAATGTTGGCTGTGTGTCGTTTTTGTTTGAAAACCTGGGTGTTATACTTGTGGACGCAGAGGATAAAACCGAAGAGGTTATTATGGAGGACACTTTTGAGTGCGGCGCAGACGATTTTGAGCTCTCGGACGACATTGCGCGCATAACAATGACACCGGATAAATTTAGTGCGGCGAGAGAAGCGCTTGAAAAAAAGGCGTACTCGTTTATCTCTGCAGAAGTTGAGATGGTTCCGTCAACAGAGGTGCGCCTTACAACGCCAGAGGACATTAAAAACATGACAGCGCTGTTAAATCACCTTGAGGACGACGATGACGTGCAAAATATATGGCATAATCTTGTAGATTTTGACATGGAGTAAAAGGTGCGTTATACAAAATAAATTTTAAGCATACAATTTCTAATATGCGCCGTTTTGGCGTGTCAACGGAAAGGCAGGTAGCTACTTTTGCAACAAAATCAAACTATATGTCACGGGTGCTTGTCGCACGTGTCAAGGCAGCTAAAGGCGTGCCCATATTGCGGCCGCAGCTTTGAAAATAAAAACCCACGCGGCACATTGCCTGCCGGTACAATATTGGCAGGCAGGTACATATTAGATAAATGCGTGGCGCTAGACGGCGAGGGCGTATCATATGCGGCGGTAGATGCAAAACTTGCAAAGCGTGTACTGGTAAAAGAATACGTGCCGGTTACCATTTGCGCCGCACGCACACAAAACGGCAGTGTTGTGCCACGCCCTGAGAGGGAAGTGCTTTTTAAGACAACACGCATGGATTTTATAGATTTATACACCTCGCTTATGACGGTAGAGCACTCTGTTGGGCTGTGCGGCGTGTTTGACCTTGTGCAGGCAAACAACACGGCGTATGCGGTGCAAGAGCTGCCGACAGGCACAACGCTTGGCGTTTATTTGCGCACGCACAAAGTGCCGCTTACACAAAGGGAAGCCGTGGCGCTATTAAGGCCAATTTTTTACGCCATTGAGGCAATGCACAAAAAGGGACTTTTGCACAGGGGTATAAGCCCCGACACTATATTTATAAGTTCAGACGGCAGGGCAAAGCTATCCGGTTTTGCAACGCTTGGCCTGCGCACCGCCGACAGCGAGCTTAAGAGCTGTGTGTTTAGCGGATACGCCGCGCCCGAGCAGTATGCCGTTGCGGAGTTTGACGGAAAATACACAGACGTCTACGGCCTTGCGGCAGTGTTTTACAAGGCGGTGACAGGCACAGAGCCACCGGCGGCAAACTTGCGAAGGATGAGCGACACCCTAGTGCCGCCGAGAAACATAGCGCAGACACTGCCGGTTTTTGTTGCCTCGGCACTCATGCGTGCGCTTAGGCTTACGGGCGTTGAGAGGATGAACTCCGCCGCAGACCTGCTGCGTGCACTTACAGAGCCTGTAAACACAAATAAGCCAAAGGCAAGTTTTATAAAAGAAAAACACATATTGCCAATTTTGGCAGGCATAATAGCATTAATTGTTGTTTTTTTCGTAGGCTATTATTTTATAAACACAGACAAACAAGACGAGGAGGACTCCTCTGTTGTCTCAGAGTCGACAGCCCCGTCCTCATCTGCGCCGGCAGAGCCTGAAACCATAGTAGTTCCAAGCTTTGTTAACCAAGAATACGCCTTAATACAGCAGGACGAAGAAAACATAAAGAACTTTTTATTCTCAGTTAGCGAGGAGTACAGCTCCGTATTTGCGGCAGGCCGTGTTATGGATCAATCGCCGGTGGACGGCACAAGCGTAGCCCCGGGCACAATTATAGAAATTACAATAAGCAAAGGGCCGGAGACTATAGTTATGCCGACAGTTGTGGGGCTATCTCGTGTCGACGCAAAGGCTCTTTTAGACACGATGGGGATATCGCACAATGTTTACGAGCGCGCTAATGACGGGCGCTATACACAGGACACTGTTGTGGAGTGCGACGTTGCCGAGGGCACGTCTATTGACCCGAGCAGAGTTGTTGTGACACTTTACGTGGCACAGGCGCCTATTGCGTCTTCGCTTCCGCCACCCATAGTAGATTCGGTGCCGGACGCAAGCTCTAGCGATGCGACCACACCAACACCGTAGAACACTGCCTGTAAAGGCAAATAAACACCGTATATCGACATTAAGCAATTAATAGGTGCATACAATGTTGTCAGAATCAATAAGGCAAACAGCCGAATACCGACGTCTTTTGAGCTCTGTGCAGGAGAAATCTTGCGCAGTAGCTCTTTTTGGCTTGCCCCTAAGTGCACGCGCGCACATAATAACGCTTTTGCAAAAGGACACGTCTCGACCTGTGCTTGTGGTGTGTGACACCGAGGCAGAGGCGACAAAGTTTTGTGAAAACGCACGCACTTATGGCGCAAAGGGTGAGGTATACCCTGCAAGAGACTACATGTTTAGAAGCATAGAGGGACAGACGAGAGAGTACGAGACACGCAGGCTTAGCGTGCTTGGCAACATAGTTGGCGGCCGCACAAACATAGTGTGCGCGCCCGTAGAGGCGGCGCTGCAATATACGTTGCCACGCCAAGAATTTTGCGAAAATACGCTAACTTTAAAGCCCGGCACAACCATAAAGCACAAAGAGCTTGAGGCGCGCCTTGTAAGTGCGGGCTATATAAAGCGCAACAGTGTAGAGGGCCCGGGACAATTTGCCGTGAGGGGCTCTATTGTTGACATATACGCACCCGACATGTCAAAGCCGTGCAGGCTTGAGTTTTGGGGCGATGCAATAGAGACGGTACACACGTTTGATATCTTGAGCCAGCGCAGAGAAAAGGCGATAAAAAAACTTTATATGTCGCCCGCAACAGAGGTGCTAATAGGCAGCGCAAGCGATGCGGCGGCACTGCTTAGGCAGGCGTTTGGCTGCGGTGAGGGCGAGTACCCAAAAGACAAGGCGCTGCTAAATGCAACTAAGTACGACATAGAGCTTTTGGACTCGGGCATAGTGCCGTCGTCCATGGATAAATATTTGCATATACGCTATAAAAAAGCACAGACGGTTATTGATTATTTAGAGGAGCCCATTGTGCTGTTTAATGAGTTTAGCAGCATAAAAGATAGCGTAACAGCTTTTGAGTTTAGGTTTGTAGAGGAGCAAAAAGCACTTTACGAGCAAGGCGTTTTGTGCGCAAATTTAACCGGATTTTACGAGAGCTTTCCCAAAATACAGCTAAAGGCAGAGCGCATGGGCGCAGTGCTGACAGAGAGCTTCTCACGCACAATACAAGACGTAAAATTGCGTGAGTTAATAAGCGTGCCATCGCACGGATTGCCGCCGTGG
This sequence comes from uncultured Bacteroides sp., assembly GCA_964368295.1. Taxonomy (GTDB): domain Bacteria; phylum Bacillota; class Clostridia; order Oscillospirales; family Ruminococcaceae; genus Ruthenibacterium. The sequence continues at coordinate 13,653 of CAYJBO010000012.1, read as the reverse complement.
CCGGGAGATTTAACAACACTTTTAGAGGAAATTACACCCCTGCTTGCACAAAAATATAGCGTGGGTGTATTTGTCGGCACAAAGCGTGCGGCATCGGCCCTTGCAAGGGATTTGCAGGCGGCACACATAGCGGCTACAGCGTTTGACAAGGGCAAAGAGCCGCAAAATATCGTGGGCGGCACCGTTGCAGTGCTCGAGGGCCGCCTCACCGCAGGCGCGCACTATCCGTTTGCAAAACTTGCAATATTTACAAGTAGGCGCCATGTGGATGCAGGCTCAAAAAGCGCATCAAAACCTAAGAGAAAAGGCCTGTCCAGTGTGTCCGATATAAAAGAGGGCGACTATGTGGTGCACCAAAACCATGGAATAGGTATATATGCCGGCGTACAGCGCCTTGACATGCAAGGCGTGGTTAAAGACTATTTAAAGCTAAGTTACAGCAAGGGCGACACGCTCTACGTGCCCGTAACTCAGCTTGATATGGTAAGCCGCTACACGGCGCCCGGCGACAGCGACAAGGTTAAGCTGTCACGGCTTGGCGGCGACGCTTGGACAAAGACTAAGACACGTGTAAAAGCGGCGGCCACGGAGATGGCAAAAGAGCTGCTTGAGCTATATGCAAAAAGGGAGAGCGCAAAAGGCCATGCCTTCCCCGAGGACAGCGAGTGGCAGCGAGATTTTGAGTCTCGCTTTGCATACGAGGAGACAAACGACCAGCTTACAAGCGCAAAAGAGATTAAAAAAGATATGCAGCGCGCAAGGCCTATGGATAGGCTCTTATGCGGCGACGTCGGCGTAGGAAAGACAGAGGTAGCGCTTAGGGCGGCATTTAAGTGCCTCATGGGCGGCAAACAGTGCGCAATACTTGTGCCTACCACAATTTTGGCGTGGCAGCATTATAATTCCATTATATCAAGGATGGAATCCTTCCCCGTTAAGATAGGCTTGCTATCTCGCTTTAGGACGGCAGGGCAGCAAAGAGAAACGCTCAGAGGCCTCAGAGAGGGCACTGTCGACGTAGTAGTGGGCACGCACAGGCTTATACAAAAAGACGTTAAATTTAAAGACCTTGGCCTTGTTATAGTGGACGAGGAGCAGCGCTTTGGCGTAAAGCATAAAGAGCGCCTAAAAGAGATGTTTTTAGACACGGACATGTTGACGCTATCTGCAACGCCAATACCTAGGACGTTAAACATGGCACTGTCCGGGCTGCGAGACATGAGCACTATAGACACGCCGCCGGTAGAGCGCCGCCCTGTAGAGACGTACGTCATGGAGTACGACGACATAGTTATTGCAGATGCGCTTAAAAGAGAGATTGGCCGTGGCGGCCAGGCGTATTATTTGCACAACAGGGTAGAAACTATAGACATGTGTGCGGCACACGTTGCAAAGCTTGTGCCAAACGCCAAAATAGGCACTGCACACGGCAAAATGGACGAACAAACGCTGTCCCGTGTGTGGCAACAGCTTATGGACGCCGAGATAGACATACTTGTATGCACAACCCTTATAGAAACGGGCGTTGACGTGCGCAACTGCAACACGCTCATAATAGAAAACTCAGACACAATGGGGCTGTCACAGCTGTATCAACTGCGTGGGCGCGTTGGCAGAAGCGGCCGCAAAGCGTACGCTTATTTTACGTTTAGACGCGATAAAGTGCTAACAGACGTAGCGTCAAAACGCCTGTCGGCAATTAGGGAGTTTACAAGCTTTGGCAGTGGCTTTCGCATCGCAATGCGAGACCTGCAAATCAGGGGCGCCGGCAGTATCTTAGGGCAAAATCAGCATGGGCATATGGAATCTGTTGGCTACGACATGTACGTAAAGCTTTTAAACAGCGCAATACAACAGCAAAAGGGCGAGGTGCATGTGCCCGACAAGAGCGACTGCCTTGTGGACATAAGCGCAGATGCATATATACCCGAGACATATATAAGCGACACCGCACTGAGGATAGAGGCCTATAAGCGTATTGCCGCCATAGAGACCGGCGAGGATGCACAGGACGTTAAAGACGAGCTGTGCGACAGATACGGGCCGCTTCCAACCTCTGCATCGGGGCTCATATCAATTAGCTCAATACGTGTAAGTGCGGCAAAGCTTGGCATATACGAGATAACTCAAAAGGGCGACAACTTGATAATCTACTCCGACAATCTGACAAAAGATGTCGTTAAACCGCTTATTGTTGCATCTAAAGGCAGGCTGTTATTCAATGCCGGCACCAAGCCGTATTTGTCGCTGCGTGTGCAGGCCGCCCAAAACCCTGCGGCTTGCCTTGAGGAGTTTTTGGAGTTGATGGATGCAAAAAAGGCCGAGAGAGCGGCGCAAAGTTAAAAATACACAAAAATAGTGCAGGATTTGCCGGATATTTATACGTTGATTTTGCACTGAAAACGCATTAATAAATTGACAATAAACACAAATAAGTTTATTATATTAATAATGTGTAAAACGCACAAAATGCTAAACGAGCATTTTTGTGGGCGCTGCTTATAACGGGCTTTTAAATTGCGCATATTTTTTAAATGGCAAGGTTTGGCTCAAGCGGCCCACAAGGTTATATAAAAGTGCACGGCAATATAAAAAGTTAAATATATAAGCGTCAAAGAGTCTAAAAAACTGCACGGCTGTAAAATGCCTACTGCAAAAAGCAAACTGCGTAAAAGCGCATGTTTTTATGTTTTTGCAAAGCATAATTTTACGCCTAAAGCCGCAACAGATTTTTTTAGAAAGCATGGCGCCGCTTATGTGGGAAAGAGCGAATATATTTATTTGCACACAAAACACAGGAAAAATTTAGTTGTAAGAGGGGTAAAAAAATGGTAGACATCAAAAGTGCAAAAGAAAAATTTGGCGAGCTTATTGAGGCACAGCAAAAGCGTGTAGCATCAATGCGCACACAGGGCGATTTTATAGACTACACACAACTTGATAAAATAGTTATAGGCGTTTGTGGCGGAGACGGCATAGGCCCCACAATAACAAAAGAGGCGCAGAGGGTGCTTGAATACTTATTGAGCGAAAAAGTGGCAGACAAGAGCGTTGAGTTTAAGGTGATAGACGGCCTTACAATTGAAAACAGAGCCGCACAAAACACAGCAATACCACAAGACGTGTTGCAAGAGCTAAAAGAGTGCCACGTTATATTAAAAGGCCCAACAACTACACCGCGCGCGGGTGACGAGTGGCCGAATATTGAGAGCGCAAACGTTGCAATGCGCAAAGAGCTTGATTTGTTTGCAAACGTGCGCCCTGTTAAAGTGCCCGACAAAGGCATAGATTGGACGTTTTTTCGTGAGAATACAGAGGGTGCTTACACGCTTGGAAGCTGTGGCTTTGAGACAGAGGACGGCATAAGCATAGACTTTACCGTGACAACTACAGACGGCACAGAGCGCATAGCAAAATTAGCGTACGATTTTGCGGCAAAAAACAGCAAAAAGCGTGTGTCTATAATAACAAAGGCAAACGTTGTTAAGGCAACCGACGGCAAGTTTTTAAACATCTGCCGCGAAGAGGGCGAAAAATACCCGGACATTACAACAGACGACTGGTACATTGATATTATGACTGCAAAACTTGTGGACGAGAAGCGCCGCAGAGATTTTGAAGTGTTTATATTGCCAAATTTATACGGCGATATTTTAACAGATGAGGCGGCGGAGTTCCAAGGCGGCGTTGGCACGGCCGGCAGCGGCAACATAGGCAAACGCTACGCTATGTTTGAGGCTATCCACGGCTCTGCACCACGAATGGTGCAAGAGGGGCGTGATATTTACGCAGACCCGTGCAGCATGCTGAGGGCGAGCGTAATGCTACTGTCGCACATTGGCTGCCAACAGCAGTCCGACAAGCTTGCACGTGCGCTTGATGTTTGCATGTTTGAGGATAAAGCGCTGTCTATTACAGGTAGGGACACGGGCTGTACTTGCAGCGAGTTTGGCGATTATGTCATGAGGACTATCGAGGGTATGAAATAATTAAAATTGCGATTTAACGTATTTTAATACAATTAAAGTTGCTTTTTAATATAAGTTTTTTACGTAACAATAGGCGAGGGTGCGCTTAGTGCCCTTGGCTGTTATACGCATTAGCGTATGTGTTTGTTATAAAAATTGCCTGTAAACGCGCAATTTAATACACAAATAAAGGGGTAGATAATAATGGCACTTCAGAGCAAGGCGTCTTTGCCGGTTATACGCAGACTGCCAAAATATTATAGGCACATTGCAGAGCTGCACGCACAGGGCGTAAGCAAGGTGTCGTCTAGCGAGCTAGCAAGAATTATGGGCACAACGGCATCACAGGTGCGCCAAGATTTTAATTGTTTTGGTGGGTTTGGCCAGCAGGGCATAGGCTACCATGTAGATGTTTTGCTTGAGGAAGTATCGAGCCTTTTATTTAGCGAGAAAAAATTGCGCACTATCCTTATAGGCACGGGACGACTGGGGCGTGCCATATCAGGCTACTTGACTAAAGAGGCCAGAGGGTACGAGCTGCTTGCCTCGTTTGATAACAACCCGCAAGAAGTGGGCAAAGAGCTGTGCGGCGCGCCTATTTTAGATGTAGAGGCCATTGCGGAGTTTTGTGCAATACACAAGCCCGAAGTAGCCGTTTTGTGTGTGCCAAAAGTTAGCTCTAGGCAGCTTGCACCAAAACTTGTAGAGCTTGGCATAAAAGGGTTTTGGAATTTTAGCCATTATGATTTATCAGTAGAATTTGACGGCATAACAGTAGAAAATGTGCATTTGGGCGACAGCCTTGCCAGCCTTGGCTACCGAGTACGCACAGAGTAGGAGTAATAATAATGGCAAAGCTTTACTTTAGATACGGCGCCATGAACAGCGGCAAAAGCACGGCGTTAATGCAAGTGGCGCACAATTATGAGGAGCGTGGCATGCGTGTGCTTATCTTAAAGCCGGCCATCGACACAAAGGGTGGCGCATCGCTTGTGTCACGCCTTGGCGTTGAGCGTGAGGTTGACATTGTGGTGCATGCGGACGACGATATAAAGGAAATAGTAATGGCCGATATTGAGAAAAATGGCGATATAGCATGCGTTTTGTCTGATGAGAGCCAGTTTTTTACAAAGGAGCAGGCAGAGGGCCTGTTTAGGCTTACCGTAGATTGCAACATACCTGTAATATGCTACGGCTTAAGGACAGATTTTTCTTTAAACGGCTTTTCGGGCTCCACAAGGCTGTTAGAGCTTGCGCACAATATTGAGGAGATGAAGACGATTTGCTCCTGCGGGAAAAAGGCGATGTGTAACGGGCGCAAAGTTAACGGAACATTTGTTTTTGGCGGCGCGCAAGTGGCAATTGACCTTGAAAATAACGTGGAGTACGAGTCTCTTTGTCCAACATGTTACTTTAACGAGCGCAAAAAATATTATGCGGCAGAATAAAAATAATAACATATAATGCGATTTAACGCAAAAAAAAGGGCGATGTGAAATTTCACATCGCCCTTTTAAATTTAAATAGATTTATTTTTCAAGCTTATCGAAGAACTCTCGTCTTTTTGTGGAGCTTACAAAAAGCTGTTTCATCGTGTCCTCGTCGCCGCTCTCAAGCGCACGCCTCAAACTTTCAAGCGATGCCGTAAATGCGTCAATTTCACTTAGCAGAAAATCACGGTTTGCCATAAAAAGCTCTGTCCACATGTTCTCGTTTATCTTTGCAATCCTGGTTAAATCCCTAAAGCTGTCGCCCGTATAGCGTGCAATTTCGTCGCTGTCGTTTGCGTTCATTAGGCTAACTGCAATGGCGTGCGTAAGCTGGCTCAAGTATGCAATCATCTTGTCGTGCTCTTCGCAACTTAAAAAAGAAATGCGCTTAAACTGTAAAAACTCGCCGAGTGATACGGCAAAATCAATGCCGCTCTCGGTGTTTTTTTCGGTGGGCACAACAATGTAATTTGCTCTTTTAAACATGCTGTCATCGGCGTTTTTTACGCCGCCAACCTCACGGCCTGCCATAGGGTGTGCAGATATAAACTCAACGTCTTTGCGCAGTGCGCTTTGTATCTCATCAACTATATGCGTCTTAACGCCGCACACATCGGTTATGTATGCATTTTGCTTAAACTTATCGGCGTTTTGCCTTGTCCAATTTACAATATCGCTTGGGTATAGCGCAAGCACGACGGCGTCGGCATTGTGCAGTAAATCGTCAAAATCGTGCGTTTTACCGCTAGTTATTATATTGTTGTCGGTGGCGTATTTTATTGTGCCCTCGCTTATATCAACGGCGGTAACAGTAGCGCCGCCTTTTGTAAGCGCCTTGGCATAACTGCCGCCCAAAAGCCCAAGGCCTACAATGCAAAAATTTAAGTTTTTAATATCCATGCAAATACAGCCCCCTCAATTTTTTGTTGTTATTTTGTCCGGTTTTTATGCGGTAAAATTTGCAGTGTGCTTTAAAAAGTTTAGTCTATCACTCGCTTGGTCTGCCATTTTTTGCCGAGCAGCCTCGGGACAAAGAATATCGAGCGCACAACCCAGTCGGCGGCCATTGGTATCCAAACGCCCATCAAGCCTAAATCAAACATGTAAACAAGCAAGTAGCAAAGTGCCACACGGAATATCCACATAGAGATCATGCTGATGGTAAGCGTGTACTTTACATCGCCCGCCGCGCGCAGTGCATTTGGCGCAGTAAACGACGGTGTCCAGAAGAATATCGTCATTACCGTCATAACTTGCAACACTTGAACAGCTAAATCAGACGTCTGCGCCGAAAAGTTATAAATGCCGACAAGGAATGGTGCAAAAAACATTATAAGTATATTTAAAAGTGCCATGCCGCCATACGCCAAAAGTAACATTTTTTTTATGTAATAGCGTGCCTGTGCGTAATCTTTAGCGCCAACGCATTGCCCTACAACGGTTAACATTGCAAAACCCACGGCTATGCCCGGCACACCGGAAAAGCCTAAAATACTGCCGATTACAGAGTTTGCGGCCATGGCGGATACACCGAGCCCCGACACAACGCCGGCAACGGCAAGCCTGCCTATTTGGAAAAGGCCGTTTTCAATGCCGCCGGGTATGCCAACACGCAAAATCTTGCGCTGCATAGAGAAGTTAGGCCGTATTTTTTGCAGGCCATGCACATTAACTGCTGCGTTTTTGTTTAACAGCAAAATTAAAATAATTATGCTAGCTATCATGCGCGACAAAAGGCTTGCAAGGCCGGCGCCGGCAACGCCCATGTCAAAACCAAAGATGAAAATAGCATTGCCGCTAACGTTAATTAAGTTCATAAGTGTGGCGGCAAAAAGCGACACACGGCTGTTGCCCATACTGCGAAAAATTGCCGCACAGGCGTTGTAAATGGCGATAAAAGGGTAAGACAGCGCCGACAATAAAAAGTAAGTTTGCGCATAGGATATAACGCTCTCGTCGGTATCGCCAAAAATGCCAAGCAGTATGCTGCGGTTGAATAATAGCGCAATAGCGCAAATTATAAAGGAAAAAAACGCAACAGTGTAAAGCAGCTGCTTTGCGGCAGAACATGCGCTGTCCCTGTCTCTTCGGCCAAGGTATTGGCTAGTAACAACGGCGCCGCCTGTAGAAAGTGCCGCAAGCACCTGTATAATAAGCATGTTTATTTGGTCTACAAGCATTATGCCGGAAACGGCGGCCTCGCCTGTGCCGGCAACCATTAAGCTGTCGGCAAAGCCCACCGTAACCGCTAAAATTTGCTCTATTATCAAGGGGACTATAAGCGTGCGCAATGCGGAGCTAGTAAACCTTAAAGGAGCAGAAAATTGCGGTGTAGCCATAATTTTTTTAGCTCTCTTTCTATTGTGTAGGGTGTTGCTTTTATTTTTTTGTGGCGCTTTACAAGGCTGGTTACAAACAAAATATTTGTAAACAGCCGCTTTGTGTATATCAATTTATATTATAATTCGCACAGGATAAAAGGGTGCTTAATCCCACAAAAAGGCCTCGTCGTCTGCGTCTATGCTCAAGTTTGCATCTATGCTGTCGTCAATAATTTTTTGTGCAATGGTGTCCTCAATGTGCGTGCGTATTACCCTGCGCAAATCTCGTGCGCCGTATTTGCCGCCTGCCGCCTTTTTGCATAAAAGCTCAAGCACGTTGTCGGTCCATGTAAATGCAATGCCCTTGTCCGCAAGTGGCTGTTTGTACTCCTCAAGCATTAGGCCGGCAATTTTGTTTAGCTCTTTATCGCTTAGTGGCTCAAACACAATAACTTCGTCAACCCTGCTTAAAAACTCAGGGCGCAAAAAGTCTTTTAGCGCTTTCATCGCCTTGTTTTTGCTTATCTCTGCCTGTGTTTTATTAAAGCCCGTCTCGTTCATCTTGTCGGTAGAGCCGGCGTTGCTAGTCATTGCAATTACGGTGTTTTCAAAGTTAACAGTGCGCCCTTGTGCGTCGTTAATTTTGCCCTCGTCAAGTATCTGCAAAAGCAAGTTCATAACGTCTGGGTGCGCTTTTTCAATCTCGTCAAAAAGCACTACGCTGTATGGTTTGCGGCGCACTTTTTCCGTCAGTTGGCCGGCCTCATCGTAGCCCACATAGCCGGGAGGCGAGCCAATAAGGCGTGATACAGCGTGCTTTTCCATAAATTCGCTCATGTCCAAACGGATGAGAGGATCGACCGTGTCAAAAAGCTGTTTAGACAGCTGTTTTACAAGCTCTGTTTTGCCAACGCCCGTTGGCCCCACAAATATAAAGCTTGCAGGGCGGCGCCTTGCGGTTATGTCTGCCCTGCTACGTTTTATGGCGTTAGCAACAATGTGCACTGCCTCGTTTTGGCCTATTATAACCTTGTTTAAATTATCTTCAAGCGTTAATAGCTTTGTGTGCTCGCTCTCTTTAATTTTAGCGGCAGGTATGCCCGTCCAAAGCTCTATAACCTTGCTGACGTCCTCCATTGTAACGCTGATTTCATCAATTGTAGTTGCAAGCTCGCTAAGCTTTTGCTCCTCTCGCAAAACCTCAGACTTGATTGTGGCAAGCCTCTCGTAATCAAGCGGCTCTGCCTCGGGGTCTGTTGGCTCTTCTTCAAGCTCAAGCTCCTCTTTTCTCAAAAGGGCAAGCTTCTTTTCGCACTTGATATAATCGGTAATTTCCGGGTGGCGCAGGCTGCAACATGCACAGGCCTCGTCAAGTAAATCTATCGCTTTATCGGGTAAAAACCTGTCTGTAATATATCTTTCAGACAAAGATACAGTGCTGCTTACTATGCCGGGGCTAACTTTTACGTGGTGGTGTGCCTCGTAGTATTCCTTAATGCCGTTTATCACTTCAACAGTGTCCGCAATAGAGGGCTCTTCTACCTTGATAGGCTGAAAACGGCGCTCTAACGCCTGATCTTTTTCAATATGCTTGCGGTACTCGGCAAAAGTAGTTGCGCCTATAACCTGTATTTCGCCGCGTGACAGCGCAGGTTTTAAAATGTTTGCGGCGTTCATAGAGCCCTCAGAGTCGCCCGCGCCCGTTAGGCTGTGCACCTCGTCAATAAATAAAATAATATTGCCGTTTTCTTTAACCTCGTTTATAAGCCCTTTAATGCGGCTCTCAAACTGGCCCCTAAACTGCGTGCCGGCAACAAGGCTTGTAAGGTCTAAAAGGTAAATTTCTTTATCTTGCAAGCCTGCCGGCACAGTGCCGTTAGATATATGAAGTGCAATGCCCTCGGCAATTGCAGTTTTGCCAACGCCGGCCTCGCCAATTAAGCAGGGGTTGTTTTTTTGGCGGCGAGATAAAATTTGTATTGTGCGGTAAATTTCTTTGTCACGCCCTATAATTTTATCAAGCTTGCCCTCGCTTGCTTTTTTTGTCAAGTTATCGCAGTAGTTGTCCAAAAATTTTCTGGGTGGTGTTTTGTCTTTTTTACCCTTTTTGCCGTCTTTTTTTGCGTTTTCATCGCGCTTTTTAGCAGAGGAGCTAAAAATGCCAAACGGAAAAGTGCCGGCGCCACCAGGGGAAAAATCCTCGGCCTCGTCGTTTGTTGCCGCAGGGTCCGACAGGCTCTCTTGCTCGTCTTCATCGCCGCTGTAAGATAGCGCCATCTCCTGCATGCTCTTCATCATGTCGGACATATCGCCGCCATTGTCTTGCATAATGCCGGAAAAACGCTCTTCCATGGCGCTTAAATCGGTCTCGCTTATGCCAAACTGCTTCATTATATCGTCTACGGGTTTTATGCCCATCTCCCTGGCACATGTAAGGCAATACCCCTCAGATTTTTGCTCTCCGCCGTCCATTTTTTGAATAAACACAATGGCAGGCCGCTTATTACATCTGTTACAAATCATCTATTAAACCTCATTTAAGAAAAAAATGGATTGAATTCGGTAAAAATACCGAAAGCTATGCTCTTTGCCATGTCTGCCTGAGTAAACTCCGGCAAATTGCCGCCCGAAATTGCAAGCAGTGCCCAAAACAGGCACAAAACAAGCACAGAGTTTATAAGGCCGCCAACAATGCCAAGCACCGCGCCTAGCGCACGGTTAGCACCGCCCACAAGCGGTATTCTGTTAATGCCACGCATAGATTTTTCAATCAAAAAGAATATTATTTTTAAAACTATAAAAATAATTAAGAAAAGCACAAGGCTTACAATGGGTGTCACAACCGGCGCCATTACGTCGTTTACAATAAGCTCTGCCGATTGCCCGGCGTTTGTGCTAATTGCGGTTGAGTAAGTTTGCATTAGGCTGTTTGTAAATGCGTCGGGGAATATGCTTAAAAAGCCTGACAAAAGCCCGTCGGCAGCAGCCGCACCTCCGCTTGTTATTGCCTCGGTTGTGTTTTCCACAAGCATATCTTTTAAAAATGCATCAAAAATTACCGGCGCAAGCCTTGTGGACAAAAACAGCGCCAATAAAAGAGAGCCTAGGTTGCCAACTATGTTAACTAGGCTTGACACAAATCCCCTTTTTATGTAAGAAAAAATTGTAGCTACTATTACAACAAGTACAAGTGCGTCGATAAAAATACCGATGAGTGAATACATATATATTTTCCTTTCGTCTATCAAGCGTAAATTACCGCCGATAAATATAAATTATCCGTAGGATTATTTATTGGCATATTTGGCGGTTGCAGTGCTAGCGGTGAGCCGAATGCCACATTGGATAAAATTATATAATGCAACGCATTATATAAATATCTGGCACAATTACAAAGCGGGCAAACTATAATAATTTTTTTGTAAATTGTTTTATTGCCACACGCTATAAACAATTAAGCCAATAAAAAGCCTATTTATCATTATACCACTTTTTGCTTGATAATGGAACTGTTAAAGTTTTAAATTATTTGTGAATAAGGCAAGAATAATTTGTGCACAAAAAAGCAATTTGGGCATATAAAACTTGCGGAATTTGTCAAAATGATGTAAAATAAACGAAAGTATAAGTAATACATAGCTAATTTGTTTTTTTAGCGTAAAAAGTGGCACAGTGCAAAGTAAAGCCTTAGTATATTGGTGTATAGTTAAAATATACGCCAAATTGTGCACGCTTTAATGTATTACGCACTTATTTTTTTGGGCATACTTATATTGACTGAGTGGTGAGTACATTTGCTTTTGCAAATTAAAAAATTGCTTGCAGAAAACGCACAAAAGTACAGAAAGCAAGTGCTAATAATATTTGACGTTTTAACAGTAACTGTGGCATATTTAGTACCTTGGATATTAATCCAGGGCAGGACGTCTTATACGCAACATGGCAGTTTGCTAGTGGCAAGTTGCTTTTTCTTTGTGTGCTGTTACGAGATAGTGTACGGCTTTATGGGCATGTACGACAGCCTGTGGCGCTATGCCGAAATAGTAGAGTTTTTTAGGCTTTGCGTCGCATCTATTATATCGGTTGCAATATTTGTTGTTGTAACGGTTGTGCTTTTTTGGCAGGAGCACAGGGTGCCTATATCGGTATATTTTTTAAGCGCACTGCTTGCGTCTACACTTACAATGTACACAAGGCTTACGTACAGGATGTACCGCAACACCAAAATAGCGAGCCGCAGAAAAAAACGGCGCAGGGTGCTTTTAATAGGAGCAGGCGATGCGGCAAGCACGCTGTTGCACGAGCTTTTTAAAAATCCATCGCCGGAGATGAACATTATTGGCGCGGTAGATGACGACATGCAAAAAGCAGGGCGTACTATAATGGGCATAGACATAATGGGCACTATAAGCGACATACCCGAGCTTGTAAGCCAGTGCGAGATTGAGACGCTTTTGCTTGCAATACCAAGCGCGACCGACGATGATAAGCGGCGCATACTGGGCATATGCAACAAGACAAAATGTAATGTGCAAATACTGCCCGACATAGTTAAACTTATTGCAGAGGGCGAGGATTTCCTTTCAAGGGTGCGTGACGTTAAGGTGGAAGACGTATTGGGGCGCCCTGAAATATTGCTGTCAAACGAGTCTAAAAGCATGCTAAAAGACAAGGTTGTAATGGTGACGGGCGGCGGCGGTTCCATTGGATCCGAGCTGTGCCGCCACATAGCACAGTGCAACCCTAAGAGCCTAATTATTGTTGACATATACGAAAATAACGCATATAAAATACAGCAAGAGTTGCTGCGCAAATACAAGGGCAAACACACATTTGAGCTGCACGTTTATATAGCAAGCGTGCGTGATTCTAAAAAAATAGACGCGCTTTTTGAGCGCTTTAGGCCGCATATTGTTTACCATGCGGCGGCGCATAAGCACGTGCCGCTTATGGAGGACTCGCCCGAAGAGGCAGTTAAAAACAACGTGTTTGGCACCTATAACGTGGCCGTTAGTGCAGATAAATACGGCGCACAGCGCTTTGTGTTAATATCTACCGACAAGGCGGTAAACCCAACAAATGTAATGGGCGCAACAAAGCGCATATGTGAAATGGTTGTACAGGCCATGGCGCAAAAAAGCGAGACAAGATTTTGCGCGGTGCGGTTTGGCAATGTGCTGGGCTCTAACGGCTCGGTTTTGCCGTTGTTTAAAGAGCAAATTGAGTCGGGCGGGCCGCTTACCGTTACCCACCCTGACATAACACGCTACTTTATGACAATTCAAGAGGCGGTTAGCCTAGTGCTAGACGCCTCTACAATGTGCGGCAAGGGCAACATATACGTGTTGGACATGGGCAAACCCGTGCGCATACTGGACCTTGCAGAAAACCTTATAAAGCTGTCTGGCTTTGTTCCCTATAAAGAAATTGAGATTAATTTTACAGGCCTGCGCCCCGGCGAAAAGCTGTACGAAGAGCTGCTTATGGACGAGGAAGGGCTTAAAAAGACGGCGAACCATAAAATTTTTGTTGGTACACCGCTAGATTTAAACAAGCGAACTTTTTTTGATCACCTTAAAACACTAAAAGAAATAGCCTATGCAAACAACAGCGAAAACTTAGTGCAAGTGCTTATTGACCTAGTGCCGACGTTTAACACACAGATAGTAACGGGCGAAGACGAGGCAAATGCACAGTAAAAATTAGCAATAGTATAGTAAAAAGGAGCTGTTGACAAAGTCGCTTTAACAAAAAGCGGCGGCAGAATTTCCGTCATATTTCATAAAAATGCTCATTAATACACACAGTATTGCTTGCGTTTTTTGTATTATCTGACAACAATTTTGCTCTAGTTTTTGAAAAGACTTTGTTTTT
>CAYJBO010000011.1:49953-50311 GCA_964368295.1 uncultured Bacteroides sp. | reverse complement strand
CCATGTCGCCGTGGAAGTCCTCAACACCTTGGATGTCAAGCATTGTCATCCAGCGGTCACCCTCTGTTATAAGGCCACAGCTTATGCCGGCAACAGGCGCTTTTATAGGCACGCCTGCGTCCATAAGTGCAAGTGTACTGCCGCAGATAGAAGCCTGGCTTGTTGAGCCGTTAGAAGTTAAAATCTCTGAAACAAGGCGCATAGCATACGGGAACTCTGACTGAGCAGGAAGAACCGGTAATATCGAGCGCTCTGCAAGTGCGCCATGGCCAATTTCACGTCTGCCCGGGCTGCGTGGAGCCCTTGCCTCGCCAACTGAGTACGGAGGGAAGTTATAGTGGTGCATGTATGCTTTTTC
>CAYJBO010000011.1:0-49943 GCA_964368295.1 uncultured Bacteroides sp. | reverse complement strand
GCCCAGCGTACAAGTTGTTAAAACCTGTGTTTGGCCACGTGTAAACATACCGCTGCCGTGCACCCTTGGCAATATGCCAACTTCGCTTGCAAGTGGGCGTATTTCGTTAATGCCACGTCCGTCAACACGCTTGCCCTCATCTAAAAGCCAGCGGCGAACAACGTATTTTTGCATTTTGTACATAAGCTCTTCAACGGTGCCCTCGCCCCACTCTTCTGCATATTGCTCGCTAAGTTTGTTGCGTATTGGAAGCAAGCGTGCGTCGCGCACGGATTTGTCGTCTGTGTCCATAGCTGCTTTAAAGTCGTCAAGGTACTCCGCTTTAACTGCGTCATAAAGCTCGCTGTTAAGCTCCATGCTCTCAAAGCCTACTTTTTCTTTGCCTATTTGTGCAACAATGCCCTCAATAAATGTTATAATTTTTTGAATCTCTGCATCGCCCGCTTTGATTGCGTTCATCATAGTTGTCTCGTCAACTTCGTTTGCGCCAGCCTCAATCATAACAATTTTTGTTTTGCTTGCTGCAACTGTAAGTTGTAAGTCGGACACTTTGCGTTCTTCTTCGGTTGGGTTAATAACAATCTCGCCGTTTACAAGGCCTACAAAAACGCCTGCAATTGGGCCTTTCCAAGGTATTTGTGAGATTGAAAGAGCGATAGATGTGCCTATCATACCTGCAACCTCAGGGCTGCAATCTTGGTCTACGCTCATAACTGTCATAACAACGCTAACGTCGTTGCGCATGTCTTTTGGGAACAGCGGACGTATTGGCCTGTCCACTACACGGCTTGTCAAAACAGATTTTTCGCCGGGACGGCCCTCACGGCGCATAAAGCTGCCGGGTATGCGGCCTACTGCGTAAATTTTCTCTTCAAAATCAACGCTAAGTGGGAAAAAGTCGATGCCCTCACGAGGCTTATCGCTCATAGTTACGTTACAAAGCACAACTGTGTCGCCGTAGCGCACAAGACAGCTGCCGCTTGAAAGCGCACACATTTTACCTGTCTCTACAATAAAAGGACGGCCGGCTATGCTCGTCTCAAAAACTTTAAAATTGTCAAATTGTTCTTTAGCCGATGAAAATTCAAATGCCATATTAATCTCCGTTCTGCCGCTTAAAAACGTATTATATGCACATACCCAAAAGCGGCCTTGCGGGCATGTGTGTACTGTGGGTGTCGACAGACAAAAACCTTGTCGACACCTGCGTATTATGCTGCTACAAATTTTTACGCATACGTCACCGGTTTAGCAATAAATGCAACGCTTTTAACGCCTTGTCAAAAGCGCTCCATTCATTGCTACAACGGCCGTCGCCATGCGTTTTCCGGCGGTAGCATCGCAGGGCAGATGCAATTTTATACATTTACATGCAAACACTAAAATGCTGTAGCCCAGCTTTTTGGCGGTTAAATGTTACTTTGGTTATATGCCAACTAACGCTTTAATCATTTACAAATGTATATTATACATCTTTGTTTAAATACATCAAGGCAGACGACATGCGCCGCCTGCCCTGTATATTATATTATTTACGCAAGCCTAGTTTTGCAATAAGTGCACGGTAACGTGTGATGTCCTTTTTTTGCAAATAAGCAAGCAAGTTGCGGCGGCGACCAACCATTTTTAATAGGCCCCTTTGGCTGTGATGGTCGTGCTTGTTTTTCCTCATGTGGTCTGTAAGGTGGTTGATTCTTGCTGTAAGCAGAGAAACTTGAACCTCTGGAGAACCTGTGTCTTTGTCGTGCACGCGGCTCGACTCGATAACTGTAATTTTGTCTTGCATTTTGTTTACCTCTCTTTAATAAATATTTGCCCAAAGCAAAGTGGCGGTACAATAAAAACGAGAGTATTCGCCATCCACTGCGCCCGGGTAACATAATGGGCTGTGCCCATACACTAAATAGTATATCACACAGCCCTAATAAAATCAATAATTTTTTACATCAAGTGAAAAATATGCTTTTGGATGTGCGCATACAGGACATAAATCCGGCGCACCTTCGCCAATATGTATGTGCCCGCAGTTGTTGCAAATCCAAGCGTTTTCTGTGTCGCGTTTAAACACAATGCCGTCTTCTATGTTTTTAGCAAGTGTGCGGTAGCGCTCCTCGTGGTGCTTTTCAATTGCGCCAACAAGCTCAAAAAGTTTTGCAATGCGCTCAAAGCCCTCTTCTCTTGCTTCTTTTGCAAAGCCGGCATACATATCAGTCCACTCGTAATTTTCGCCCGCAGCAGCGTCTGCTAAGTTTTCAAGTGTCTTTGGCACACTGCCACCGTGCAGCTCTTTAAACCACATTTTTGCATGCTCTTTTTCGTTGTTTGCGGTCTCCTCAAAAATAGCGGCTATTTGTACGTAGCCCTCTTTTTTTGCGGCCGATGCATAGTAACTGTACTTATTTCGTGCCTGGCTCTCTCCTGCAAAAGCGTTCATCAAATTTTGTTCTGTCTTGCTACCTTTAAATTCCATGCTCAACACTCCTTTTTTATATCTGTTAAAAGCGCGCGCAACTTTTAGCCTGCGGCGCCGCGTGTGCTAACTTAATAAATAATGTGCTAAGATGTGTGTTTTTTTGCACAATTTGGGCAAACACCGCTGTAAATAATCTCGTGCTTTACGGCGGTAAACCCCGTTTGCGCGCTAATAAATTTGTCAAGCTCTGTGCTGTTTTGTGCGGGTGTGTCTAAAAAGCAGCCGCAGTCTGTGCACACAATGTGCCCGTGCAAAAGGTCTGCGTTGTGGTCAAACCTATCCGCGCCATCCGGCGTTTTTATGTGCCTAATTGTGCCGTCTTGTGCAAGGCCCGACAAATTGCGGTAAACGGTTGCCTTGCTAACAGACGGGTGCTTTTTAATAACCTGTTTGTAAACGTCTTCGGCAGTGGGATGGTTTGCAAGTTTTATCACTGCATCTATAACAAATTTTTTTTGTACTGTATTGCGCTTTTCCATAATGCGCCCCCTTATTTTACATGCATATTTCGTAAAGCACACGGCTAATAACTTGTGCTTATTGATATTATACATCAATAAGCACAATGTGTCAATATATGCGTACAAAACACCGACATTATATTTATATTAAGGCCTGGTTTTTACCGTACAAGGCCAAAGCCTTGCCGCTAAAAAAATATAGCCATGCCGCATTTATATAATGTTTTACTCTGCTGCCGGTGGGTTTTTTTCCATTGCGGCTAACTCGTAATACTGTGTAGAAATAACACCTATATATGTTTTACCCGTGTTTATGTCCATTAGGTTTCCGTCGGTGCTTTTAATAATTAGCGGAGACTCCGGCGCGCCTTTTTCCCACGTTATTGGCACATATTTACCGCCGTAAATATAGTAGCCGCTGCCGGTTGTAAGGTTAAAATCACTGCAGTAGTTGTCGTCTTTAACGCCAATCTCTGCCGCTAGCAACAGCACGTTGCTAAACGCTAGCTGCTCGCCCTCTTCGTCCCTGTGCTCAATGCCGTAGGCAAATTTTTTGTAGGTGCCGCTTGCTTCATCGTACACAAACTCGGTTATGTTTTGCTCCGAAAAATTAAATATGACATGCGGTGCATCGCCAAAGTTTGGTGTTGTCGGCTCGCTGTCTGCCTGCGCAAAATTAACAAGTGTGTAAGCCGGGCCCGTTGTTGGCAACTGCTGCGCCTGCACGCTTGATGTTATAAGCGCTGCATCTGTATACCAGCAGTGTTCCTGCGCCCTTGTTGTAGAGCGCAACTCGTCAAACCAAAATGCGGTTGTGCCCTGATACAGGCCGTCTACCGTTTGGTAGGAGTACATGTTTAATAGGTTAGACGCATAAATGCTTGTGCCAATGTGCACTGTAATTGCATTTAAAGGCATTGCAAATGCTGGTCCCTGGCAGAGCGCACGCTGCCAACTTGTGGCACGGTTGCCATGTCGGCATAAAGCGCCATAAGCCGAGTTATACCGCCCTCTGTAACCATTTCTACAACTGCGTCTGCCGCGGCAACACCACGCTGTGGCAAGCTTGCCTGCGAATTATTTACCATAATTGCAACGGGCCTGCGCCCTGCCGGCGTGCCCTCGGGCAACGCTGCGCCCGTTAGCGGGTTAACAGTTTGCTCCTCTGCGCCTACAAAAAGTTCCTCAATATCTACACTGCCGGGTGTTACCGGCTGTGTTGTTTCCGCTTGCTCTTCGCTCTCAAAGCATGCCGTAAAAAATGCCATAATTAGCACGGGCATCATCAAAAGCCGCAAAAATTTAACTATGAAAATCATCTCCTTGTGTTTAACGCAAACGGCGCCGTTTCAGCGCCGCCTTGCCTTAGCTGTATCTGTGATATTTTGCTGTGTAAAAGCCACGCTTGCAAAAGTGCAACGGCTATTTATAAAGTTGCTAACAAAGTTTGCGTCTCTTTTTATATCTGGTTTTTAGCGGTTTTGCCTACTCTGTGCCACCCTCGGTTGTTGTGCCGCTAGTAGCCGCCTCGCTTGTAGTTGTCTCTCCGGTGCCGTCTACGCTAACACCCTCGGCATAGTACGCAAACTTTGTTGCAAAGTCAAGGTCTACAACTGTAAGGTATGTTTTGCCCGGGTTTAGCTGTATGTCAGTCTCGTTGCCAAATTTATCGTAAAGGCGCAAAACCTCTGTAGGTGCGCCCTTGCCCCATTTAATTTCTTCTGCCTGGCCGTTAGAGAAGTAATACCCAACGCCGCCAAAGGCATAGTCCACATGCTGGAGCCCCGACTCCTCATGGCCTGCCGCTGTTTGTATCTCTGTAAACAGCACAACTACGTTTTCAAAACTTAGTTGCTCGTTTGTAGTGGCATCCACTGTCTCGTGCACGTCACGCAGGCGGTGGCTATACTGGCTCATCAAATATTCGCCTGTCATCTCATCGTAATCAAAAAATGTGCGATAGGTGTCAGAGTGGTGTATCTCCACACTGTTTGCAATGCTGTTGGCGCCGTTTACGTTGCCTGTAAGCTCACGCTCCGGCTCGTCGTAAGACACAAAGTTAAACATTGTGCTCTTGTAAATGCGCTCCATATCCATCTCTTCGTCGTCTATAATCTCCTGCACTTGCTCTGCGTCTGTGTAGGCTGTGTGCTCTAAAGCAACTCCCGTCGCTTTTCTGTCAGAGTCACGCAGTAGGCCATAACTACCTAGGTTTATGTCCATGTCGCTATACTCGTAAAGCAAACGGAACTGCTCTTGCACGCCGCTCTCACCCTCGTGCACATAAAGCGCTTGGAAAGGTAGTAGCAACTGGAAAAACTGGTCACGCGCGGAGCGGATTGGCCCTATTTGCGGTGTTTCTGTGTAGTCTGAAAACAGCGCCATAAAGCGTGTTATGCCGCCCTCTACAAGTATTTCTATAAGCACGTCTGCCTCGCCTATGCCCCATTGTGGCCTTGCGTTTTGCTCGCTTGAATTAGATATATTATTTACCATATAAGCCGCAATACGTGTGGACTGCGGATAAGTTCCCTCATATTTTTCACCGGTTAAAACATTTGGCTCGTAAGGAATAACAACCTCTTCTACCGGTGGTGCCTCGCTTGTAGTGTCGCCGGATAAATTATCCGCATTCTCGCCTGATGTTGACGGTTCTTGCTGTGTGCATGATACAAGTATCGCCACAAGCAATACAAGTGCAAGCAAAAGTGCGCAAAGTTTTTTAATGTGCATAATTTTTTCTCCTTAACAGTGCTATATATTACAATTTTATTATCCCAACTTATACTATAGCTTTTTTGCGCGTATTTGTAAAGTGCAAAGCACTAAAATTAACATTTAAATATTATTATTTTTTATACAGCATGGTCTTTTTGTTGAAAACCGTTTAATAGTGTTGTATAATTGGTTTACATTTTACAAAAGCGCATGTGGCCGGCAACTGATTAAACTTAATTTATTGGGAGGTATTAAAGTGCTGTATTCTTTCGAGCTTTTTGGACAAACGCTATACGGCTACTCCTCCTTTTGGACTTTAGGCTTTGTGTTGGGCTTTATTTTGCTTTTTATATTAAATTTTAAAGGCGTGGCAGGCAGAGTACCGCTGCTGGATTTTTTACTAATTTACACGGGCATTGTGCTTGCAATTATTTACGGCAGTATGGCAATGAGCTATATATACCAACTGCTTTTTACAGATGTCATTGCAAAATACGGGCTGTCTTGGCAAACGCTGAGCAACATTGGCACGGGCAACCTATTATACGGCGGCATGCTTGCATTTTTAGGCTTTTTGCTGCTGTATGCAAAAATATTTAGGCACTCTTTTAAAAAGCTATTGGGCATTTTTTTGCCGTTTGGACCGCTGTTTTTGCTGTTTGCACGGCTGGGCTGCTTTAGCGCAGGCTGTTGCTATGGCGTGCCAAGCTCTTTTGGATATATATTCCCCTCTACTTCTTTTGGCCCGGCGCCCGGCGGCGTAAGGCTTTTCCCCACACAGCTTACAGAGGCCGCCTTGGGGTTGATACTACTAATTGTAATGCTGATATTACAGCGCAAATGGAAAGAGGAAAAAGCGTATTTAAACCTGCCGCTATTTTTATCGGCTTACTGCACCACAAGCTTTTTGCTGGACTTTGTGCGCGGCGATGCAGGCGAAAAATACCTCGGCATAACGGTGAGCCAGTGGGCGTCTTTAACTCTGCTGGTTTGCGTGGCCGTTTGGTTTATTTTTGCAAAGAAAAAGCGAATAATTTAAATTTGACACACAAGGAAGGTTTAAACAATGATAATAGACGAATTATCGACCCAATACGAGGTTGACATTGAGTTTGGAAATTATGACGAGAGCGGATACCTGTCTCCCGGTGGCTATCAGAGCATTGTAAACTCGCTTGCGGACAAGCACCTTATAAATTATGACATGGACTTTGTCAAAATTTTTGAGCACGGCATATCCTGGGTGCTTTTGTCTATAAGCTTAGACATAATAAACCCAATACACAGCAAGCACAAAAAAATTATTGGCAAAACGTGGTTTTCGGGCAGAAAAGGTATATATTTTAGGCGCGAGTTGCAACTGCAAACGCTTGAGGGCGAGCCGCTTTTTAACTGCGCCACATACTCCACGCTATTAAATTTACAAACGCGCGGCATTTACAAAAACCGCGAACTGCCGTTTGAATTAATGGAGCCAACGCCAAATTTAATAATAGAGGCAAAGCCCTCTTTTAAAGAAAAGCTTGAGTACGACAAAGGCCAGGCACGCACCGTGCGCCGCAGTTATATAGACGGCCTTGGCCACGTGAACAACGGCCGCTATGGCGACTTTTGCTTTGATGCGCTAAGCGAAGAGCTTAAGATGGAGCACTTGCGCCGCATGGAGATTTACTTTATGTCGGAGATGCGCCTTGGCCAAAACTTTAGCACAAACACGGCGATAAACGAGGCCGGCAGCACGGTTGTTCAAGGCTATAACAACAGCTCCGAAAAGCCGTCTTTTTACGGTGTGTTTAATTTTAAACAGGCCTAGCAATTTGTTGCCTACGGCTTATTTTACACACTGCACCGCACAAAAACATTAAATAAAACAACATAACAGGGCGGCTTTGGATGTTTCTATCATCCAAAGCCGCCCTGTTTTTATTTATTATTTAATTTTCCCCTTGCGCTTTTATGCAAGCTTACCCATTGTTTTAAAGCGCCGCAACGCACAAGTTACACGTACATGCGTATTATTCATCTTTATTTTGCTCTTTTATAATGTAGTGCGGCCTATTTTTAACTTCCATATACATCTTTGAAAAATACTGCCCCAAAATGCCCATACAAAAGAGCTGTAGGCCGCCAACTAGCAAAATTACACATATGGTGCTTGGCCAGCCGCTTACAGGGTCGCCCCAAATGGCGGCGCGCAAAAATACTACAAGCAGCATTACAAACGACAGCAGGCAAAAGAAGAAGCCGCTAAAGGTAGCTATGGACAGCGGCACGGTAGAAAACGCCGTTACACCGTCTAAAGAGTAGATAAACAGCTTCCAAAAAGACCACTTTGTAGTGCCTGCAACACGCTCTACATTAACGTATTCTATCCACTTTGTGTTATAGCCAACCCAGCCAAATATGCCTTTTGAAAAGCGATTGTACTCATTGACACTTAAAATGGCATCTACCATGCCCCTTGTCATAAGCCTAAAATCCCTTGCGCCGTCTACAATTTGTGTGCGGCTAATTTTATTTATAAGTTTGTAAAACATGCGTGCAAAAAAACTGCGCAAGATGGGCTCGCCCTTGCGTGTTACACGCCTTGTTGCCGCACAGTCGTACTCTTTTGTCAACAGCGTCTCGTACATCTCGGGCAGCAGCGTGGGCGGGTCTTGCATGTCGGCGTCCATAACTGCAACGTAGTTGCCGCTTGCCGCTTTTAGCCCTGCAAGCATTGCCGCCTCTTTGCCAAAATTGCGCGAAAACGAGATGTATTTTACCCTCTCATCCGCCTTTGCTATGTCGCGCATTATCTTTAATGTACCGTCAGACGATCCGTCGTCCACAAAGACAAACTCTGCTTTTACCCCGTCCATTTTGGCAATAACATCGCATGCTGTGTTATAAAAAATAAGCAGCGATTCCTGCTCGTTATAGCACGGCACCACCATAGAAATTACGTCCATAAAAGCCCAACCCCCAACAATTTTGTATAGTAAAGCGACATATGTAAAATAATAACACATTGCGCCTTGCACTGTCAATTTTAATAAATATTATGCTTTTTGTGTTTTACACTTTAGTATACCGCTTTTTAACTTTCTTAAAACAGGCTTTTTGCATTACAATTTTTTTATTACGCACTAAAATACTGCGTTTATTTTGTAGATAATTACATTTTTTTAACACAATAACATTATTTTATTGCTTTTTTTATTTTTGCGATATATAATTTATACATACCGTGCACATACTATGTGTACAGGGAAAAATTTATATAACGGAGGGTAAGACAAATGGAAAAATATATTTGCAGCATTTGTAATTATGAGTACGACCCGGCAGTAGGCGACACATCGGCAGGCATAGCGCCAGGGACATCTTTTGCAGACCTACCGGACGATTGGGTATGCCCGCTATGCGGCGTAGGCAAAGATGCCTTTAACCCAGCTTAACAATTTATAAAGATTAACCCTTTTACAGGGGTTTGTTTTATAAAAAAGCAAAAGGCTGTGTGATTTTATCACACAGCCTTTTATAATATTTTAAATAAATTGCGCTAATGCACATATTTTTCATGTGCCACTCCGGCAAAATTTTATATTATAAGCCGCAGCACCTGTTATATTAGCGGCATTTTTTATGCGCTTTTAATCGCAATTTTTTACTGCGCTAAACGCTTACAAAAGCGTTTAAGGCAAATATTTTTGCGTTGTTAAAGCGTATTTTCATACTCGTCTAAAAGCACAGACATACAAATAATATCGGCGTACTTATCGCCGTCCATTATGGCATTTCTCAGCTTTCCCTCGTACACAAAGCCGGCTTTTTCGTACATTTTAATTGCCCTTTTATTAAACGAGAATACCTCCAAGCCGACCCTTTGCAATTTTTTGTGTACAAACGCAAAGTTTAAAGCGGCCTTAGTGGCAAAAGTGCCTATGCCCTTGTTAAAGTACTCCGAGTAAAATATGCATATCCTAAAATGTGCGCTGTTTACTTCGTCGTCTATCTCGTTTAAAACTACTTCGCCTATTATTTTATCGTCTTCAAAAATTAAAAAGTCGTACCTGCTTAAATCTGTCAGGCATTTTTTGTAATACTCTCTCACTTCGCTGTCTGTAAACTGCACTTTAGAGCCTGTAAGGTACGCTATTTCCTCGTCGTCGTTCATCAAAGCCTTTATGTAAGGCTCTATATTTTCTTGTTTTGCTATTGCAACTTTATAGTTATCTCTGCTGTACTCTACGCCTGTTTTCACGCTTTTATTCTCCTTGTTTTTTTCTTTTTCTTGCGGCGGATATGTTTGTGTCGCTTTGCAATTTTTGCCGTTTTAACGTTGTTTATCAAGCTATTATGCCGCTTTTGCTGCGGCCTGCGCACACATTGAACACGGCTTATTAAAGCTCAATAACCATGCCTTTTTTTGCAAAAAAGCCGCCGTCAAAAAGCGTTTTTATACTCTGGTCCAAACGGTTTAGCATCTCGTCGTTGTGCGAAGGGTCGTGGTGGAAAACCGCGGCCTTTGAGCAGTGGCACAGCTTTGCAATCCTTGCTACATCTCGCCAGCAAGAGTGCCCATACCCCTTGTTTTGCTCTAGCTCGCTAACAAGGTACTGCCCGTCGCATATCAGTAAAGAGCAGTTGTTTGCAAACTCTGCAAAATCGGCCTCGTTTTGAAACGTCATCTCGTAATCTGTTGCGTAAACAACGCTTTTTTGTCCCCAGTCTAGCCTGTACGCAGTACAGCCGCCCGGGTGATTAGCCTCAAAAGTGCTTATCTTTACATCGTTTATATAAAACTCGTCCGGCACGTCTTTAAAGCGCACCTTTGCCTTGTATTCCGACGTGCTTATGGGCCAAATTGGCTGGCGCATTATGCAGTTTACCTGCTCTTCAACGCACAGGCCGCCCCTTGTCTTGCCGTATATGTCTATCTGCGCCGTCTTGTCAAAAAGCGGCATAAAATTACAAAGGCCAAGCACGTGGTCCACATGTGCGTGCGACAATAGTATAGAAAAAGTATAATTTTTATACGGCAATAACTTTTGTGCGTCTAAAAGGCCCGTGCCTGCGTCCATTATAATATTTGTATCGCCAAAGCGCAGTAGCACACAAGAAGTTGCACCGCCATACACAAAAAACTCTTTGCCATGTACGGGTAGCGTGCCCCTTGTACCCAAAAAATTTATTGTTAAATCGTCGTTTATATTATTTATACCAATGCACTCCTTTATATCTAGCCACGCCTACTCTTTTAGTAGCGCCGGCAACAGCGTTATTGCGCACCACGCTAATTGGCACACAATTATAACAGGCAGCGACAGCGCCTGCAAAACGCCTGCTACGCTTAAAATTATAAATAACAGCATTGTAAAAAGCATAGAAGCCAGCTGTATTGAGTTTGAGAGTTTCTCTCTTCTTGCCGCCATCGCCGCGGCCACAATGCCACCCGTAAAAGATTTGCTGTTTGCGGAGTGTATCATGTAGCCCTCGCTCTCGGGCGTGTATTGCGTCTGCTGTTCTATCATGTCTTGCTCTGCCTGTGTTAACACCTTAACAGTAGTGCCCGAAACATTATATAAATATGCAACCTTTTGCGATGTTATGTTAAAATCGTCGGATTTTACAATTAGGTTAAAGCCCTGGTCAACAAGGCTTTGAATTTGCTGTCTTGCCGATTTAGACGGCTTGTAGCTCAAGATAAATATGCTAAACGCCTGCCCGTTTATTGCAAGATATGCTACGCTGTGTGCGGCAGAGGGCAAATAGCTCTTTTCAAACTCAAGCGAGGGTATTTCAACGCTGTATCTGCGCATCATTGCCCTGTTGCCAAAAACAATGTGCTTATTGTCCACTATTGCAGATATGCCAAGGTCTGTAATATACTCCGACGTTGCCACGGGGTAAAGCACATTTGTTTTATTGTTTACAAGCTGTAAAAATGTGTTGCGCATTGTTTTGCTGTGCGCATTTACAACGCTTGCGGCGTATAAAACGGCAAGGTCTAGCCTTTTGCCCCTAAGCATACGCAGCCCTTCAAAGGTAACGTTGTCCTGTGGAAAAAGCTCGTCGGCACGCAGCATAACCGTGTTGCAAAGCCCCAGGCTTTGAACGGAGCGCGCACCCGGCACAACGGCGCGCACTTTAGATGCGGCTGTGTGCAAAAGTTTTTCCGGCACGGCGTAAATAAGCGTGGACGCAAGCGGACAGCCAAGGCATAAAACGCCGGCGGCCACCGAGAATACATCTGCCGAAAAGCCGTATATTACTGTTGTTAAAACGCCGCACATAACGGCGCTCATAAATAAAATTATGCCAAGTTTTCTGCCGGACACATCGCTCATATGCGATGAGAAGCTGTGCTTCATAAAGCCACGCATAAGCGCTGTTGGGCGGCTTACAAGCAGTAGTGGGTCTGCCTCGTCAAGGCCGCTGCAAACACGCTTTGTAAGGTCTTTGCCCTTCATTATAAATGCGGCGTAGTGCTCCTCGCCCGTTCCAACAAGATCAAAATTTTTGGCAACGGTTTTTACGTACAGCCATTTGCCAAAGCGTGAGGCAAACAAAATAAGTGCGCTAACCGGTGCAAAAATTGTAACTGTGCCTATTGAAAAAGTTTGCGGCATCGCCATGTAAATTGCCGTTTGCACTATTGCGCCTAAAAGCGACAGCGTTATTAGCGTATTTACCGACGGGCGCCCAAATATGCCTATTAAGCCTGTTTTTACAGACTTTATGCAAACCACACAGAGCAGTACAAGTGTTATTAAATTAAGCAGTAAAAATATAGATTCGCTAATGCTTACCGCAGCTGTGCCCTGCTGGCCAATGCCAACAAATTGACGTATTAGGATTAAAAATACGAATGCAACCGCACAAATTATCGACTGCACCAGCGCCGACATGCGCCTGCGCTTTAGCTCTTTTGTAATGTAAGGTGCATCTGCCGCTGTGTTGTAGTCGTCCTTTTCTGTGTAGTCCTCATCCGGAACACCGTATTTGTCAGGGTCTATGCCCAGTGTCGACGAATATGTAACAGGAAAGTTGTCTGTGCTTGTGTTAAAATTAATATTTTCAACGCCGTGCTTTGCCCAAAACTCTTGCTCGCTCTCTTCTCGCTTTCCGTCAAAGCCGTCAGGGGCAAACATTTTTAAGTCTTCTTTTGCCATTTTGGGCGCAGCGTTTGGCCTGCTTGCATTTGCACCCGGCTGTGCACTGTCCAGCTGTGATGCCTTTTCGTACACAATTTGCGCATTTGTATCCACATGGTTTTGCATAAATGTGTCGGAGGCTACGTTAGGCGATTGCTCGGTCTTTTTTTGTGCTGTATTTTGTGCGCCGCTTGGCTGTGCGGTACTTTGTGCGCCGCTGCCGTTTTGCACTCCGCTTGCCTGTGCGGTACTTTGCGCATTGCTCTGTGTTTTTTGCTGTTGTTGCGCACTATTTTGTGCTGTTATATTTACTTTTGGCACGCCTGCGCCGCTTAAAGCCGCCGCCTGCTTGCCGCCCTTTTGCACCGCATAACCCAGCCCTTGCAAGCCTGCAATTACGCTTTCGTTGCTTTGCGCAACTACGCCCTCGCCCTGTTTACGCCTGTCGGCCTGTTCAGCGTACATGCCGCCGGCCCCGGGTTTTTTAGGCGCTTTGGCGGCTGTGCTGTTTTTATTTTGTGTCTTTTGCGGCATGCTCTCTTGCGCACGTGTAGTTTGCTGTTGCTCTACCGGTTTGCCAAAGCTCTCTTCCGTCTGAGACAGCACATTAAAGCCCGTCAACGTGTCGTGCATTCCTATTGGTTCTGTGTGCACCTCAAGGCCGCCACTGCGCCTTCTTCTGCGCTTAACCCTCTTTTCGTCCCACGACAGTTTAGGCGATTGTCGCTCGTTATAAATGCTTGTAATTTTATCGCTTTGCTCTGAAAAAATTATGGACGAGACAAGGCTATCGGCTTCGCTTTCTGCGCCCTTGCTTTTCTCCGGTCTTGCAAGGTCAATGCTCTCAAAGCCTGCAAATATGCCTGTAATGTCCAACTCGGGCTCTTTTTTTGCCGTTTCTGTATGTATTGGCGCGCTCTCTTGTACGGGGGCTTCGCTTATGTCGTCAAAAGAAATTTGCGCAAGTTCGTCGTTTTTATTTTCGTCTACGCTTTGCTCTTGTATTGTTGGCAGCGCCTCTTCTTTAGCTTTGCCCTTTTGGCGGCGCTGTTTTTGCTTTTCTTTTAGTGCCGCCGGAACTTCGCCCTCATCGGCCATCTCCTTTGTGTTTGCAACGGTTTTACTAAAAAACTCGTGGAACAAGCCGTCTGCCTTAAAGTTTAAAGACGGTGTCTTTGTGCTTTTGCCGTCTGTCTTGGCCTCGTTTGCCATGCGCCTTGCAGATATCGCAAGCGCCATTTCTATTGCGTTGCGCTCTATTTGTGCCGCGCGCTTTGCCTGCATCTCGCTATACGCCTTGATTGTCGGCAGCTCTATTGTTTGGGTTTCCCTTTGCACAACGGGTGCGCTAAGGGGCGCGGCTGTTATAATTTTTGCCGGTACGGCATTACTTTTTATGTAAGTTGTCACTTTTTCATCGCTCAAGCCATCGCTTGCGCCCACGCCTTGTTGCTCTTGCGGCTGGTCGGCGGGCCTGCTCTGTATGCTCTGTTTTGACGGGCGTGTTATGTGCGCATTACCCTCTTGCGTTTTATCTGCACTTGGCTCGGCAGAAATGCCGAGACTTTTTAGTATCTCATTTACATCATCGTCTATAAGGGTATTGCTTGCCTGCGTATTATTTTTTTGCTCATGCTCTATTTCTCGCAGTAAATCGTCAATATTTATGTGCTCGTTATCTTTTCGCAAAAAAACACCCTCCTATTAATCAATAAAAATATTATTATACATTGCGCTGGCGCATTATTTCGTACATTAAAATGCCCGTTGCTACAGACACATTAAAGCTGTCTACGCCTGTTGCGTTTTCGGCCATTGGCAGGCTTAAACTGCCGTCGCAAAGTTGTTTTACAAGGTGAGAAACGCCCTTGCCCTCGCTGCCCACAACAAGTGCGATGCCGCCTGTTAAGTTTTGCTTAAACGGAGAGTAGCCTTGCATGTCCGCACAGTACACAAACACATTTTGCGCCTTTAGCTTGCGCACTGTTTCGCCTATATTTGCAACGCGCGCAATTGGCAAATGTGCCGCGGCACCGGCACTGCTTTTTATAACTATTGGCGTTACGCCAACGCCGCCACGCCTTGGTATTACTACACCGTGCGCACCGCAAAGTAACGCTGTGCGTATTATTGCGCCAAGGTTGTGCGGGTCCTCTATGCCGTCTGCCAGCAGTAAAAATGGCGGCTCGCCTTTATCTTTTGCCACTTGCAGCAGCTCTTCTAGCCCTGTGTATTTACAGCATGCACCGTACGCCGCCACGCCTTGATGATTGTCTGTGCCGCACATGTTGTTAAGTTTTGTTGCGTGCACACGCTTAATTACGGCGCCGCTTTGCTTTGCAAGCGCAGTAAAATAGGACGCCTGCGCCTGTACCATGGTCTCAAGTACATACACAGTGTCTACGTCTGCACCGCTGTTTAAAAGCTCTGTAACGGCATTTTTGCCGTAACAAAGGTTGTTATTTTCCGCTATATCGTCATTTTTAGCACGCCTTGGGCGCGAATCTTCTCTTTGCATAGTTCTCCTTGTATTTACATATAAAAAGTTGTTTATTACAAAAAACAATATAACTTGCCATTATAACAAGATATACAACATTATTATACCACACAGAAGAACGGTATGCCACAAAATTTTTTAAATAAGCAAAAATATTAGCACCGCCAGCGCCGACAAAATTATAAGCGATGCCGCCGTGCCTACCAAGACTTTTTTATTTACGTCGGGTAGCGTTGTGCTTTTAAAGCAAACAAGGCTCGCCACAAATTTTTCGGCTTGGGTGCGCCTTGTTGCTATTTTTACCTGTGGGCTGCCTGCCTTTAGCACCACAAACACACGCTCTATATATTCGTGCTCTTGCGGCATTATCTCCACTATTTTTTTCGACACACCTTTTACGTTTTCCATATAATATCCCCTTAATTTTTATTTATACATTTACAGTGTTGGCAGGCGTTTAGTTTTTAATCATTTGCAATGTGTTTTTGCAGGGCAGTTTTGCAAAATGGATGTAAATTTTTTGTGCGCTATTATAAGCTATAGAAGCTTTTGCTTTGATTTAATTTCCTTTGTGATGGCGCTGACATGATATGTGTTGTGGGTAATTTGTGAGGGATGTGAGGATTATTTATATTGTACACAGTACAATATAAATTGGCATGTGCGTAGCACCGCCATAAAATAAGATTACTTATATTAGCTTGTGTGTATCATAAATAGGTGCGGTTTGTTTTTCTTCTCTCTTGCCCCTTCTTTTGTACGGCAAAAGAAGCAAAACCGCCGGGGTCTTGCGATGTCCCCGGACCCCCAACGCCACACCCTTTAGCCGCCACCCAAGCGAGAGTACATTCAAAAAAGAACAATTCTTAACGACAACTTTTTTGCCTTACTCTCGCTAAGGTGGCTGAGGTTTTCTGCTAATTAAGTTTTTGCATCCTGTTTTTCCGTATTGCATTATTGCACTAATTAAAGCTAGCTTTGGTCAGTAGGTACTACATATTATTTATATTGTACACAATACAATATAAATTGGCATGTGCGTAGCATCGCCATAAAATAAGATTACTTATATTAGCTTGTGTATATCATAAAGTGGGTGCGGTTTGTTTTCCGTTTTCTATTATTGCACAAATTAAAGGTGGCTCTGATTTGCAAGTTCTCATAACACCACAACACAAAAGGGCAACCTTTACCGCTATAAGCACGTATTACCGCACTTTTAACGTTAAGTTGCCCTTATCTTTTACATATTGGCTATGCCTGTACAATTATACAAATACGTCTATATAATTGCCTTTTGGCGCTACCGGTGGTGGCGCCGCTTCTTTCATCATGTCAACTAAATTTTGCGCCAATACCTCTGTTGTGTCCATCGCCTTTTTTGTAACACCCACAGAGTACTGCTGCATAAATTGTGCAGAGGAAAGCCCTGTGCTCATACCCACCATGTCAGACATTTTATTCACCTCCTCAACGTTAGTTTGATATATAAGTGCAAAATTCACTTTAATTTACTGTGCAAATTTTGTACAAAGCAATTTAGTTATTACGCCGACTGTGCCAAATTAAGGCGCGCCTTACTTATCGCCGCTTTGTTTTGGCGGTTGCGCAGGCTTTAAAAACATTGCGCTGTTAAGCGATTTTACAAGCTCCGGTGTGGCGCTGTTAATGGCAGCGCTCATGTTTTCTGTGGCCGCCTGCTTTAGCTCGCTGCGCAGTATTAGCACGTCTTTGGGCGCATCTATGCCAAGCGTTACGTTGCCGCCCGCATCTGCTGCCACTATGGTGATGTGGATGTTGTCGCCTATAATAAGCGATTCGTCAATTTTACGCCTTAAAATAAGCATTATCCGCCATCCTCCCCCTGTGCACTTGTGCAGTCGGCCTCGGGCGCTGCTGCCTTGTTAAACTCTTCTAAAAGGTGGCGCATGTTATACTCTTTTGTCTCCAAAATAACTTGCATGCCCGTCTGGGTGATGTCGTTAACAACGACAGGGCATTTTAAATTGACTGTGCTTGTGCTCACGGGGTCGCGCACAACACACATCACATAATAACAAACGTCCTCACTGCGTGTAACTCCCATTTTCTCCAGCTCTTCGGGCGCTAGTATGGGCGTGTAGCTCGGGTTTAACGAAAACGGATTCATAGCCACAAAGGCAAGCGCCGGTGTGCTTACACTTTGAAAGCACAGCAACGTGGCGTCGCTACCCTCAAACGGCAACAGCAAAAACTGCTTTTCGTCGTCAAAGCCATACAGCCCATCCGGAAAGTTAATTATATCTTGTTGCTCGTAATCTACCGTGCCAAAATACTTTGTTTTTAATTGCACTTTAACGCCACCTTTTAAAATTATTTTATAAAAAACCACGCACTTGCGCCAATTATTTTTAAAGTTCGCCAATTATGCACACTAAAAATATAAAACACCAAGCACCGCTTGAAAAACCATATCCAAGCGGTTGCTATATAAATTTATTGCATTTTAACTATTTTCTGCACTAAAGCTGTGCGCTTAACAAACGCCACAAGCGGCGCCAAGCATTGGCTCTTTGCCGTTTTGTTTATTAAACATTTACGTCAATCGGCACATAATCAGGGTCTGATGACGGGGGCACATATAACGGCCCACCAACGTATTTTATTATAACATCAGGCTGCTGTGTGACGGTAAACTCTACATCGCCCGGCTCAAAAGTAAACTCCATCTGTGTCATTCGCCAGTCAAAGTTTAGCTTATCCATCTCGTAGCGCATGCTCATCTCGCCGCCCTCGAAAGTAAACTCGGGCCCGGTTGACGGCAAAAATGTAACGTTTACATTTGGGAAAGCCGGCATAGTGTCCTGTGTTGCCATGTTGGCAATAACGTTTTCGCCCGCCTTAGACTCCATCATAGTAACGCCTTCGCTAGCTATTTTGGCAGTTGCGCTCAAAACCTGGCTATTTCCGTTGCTTGCGGCCATTTCAATGCTGCGCATTGTAGATGGCACTATGGAATTTCTCGCCTCGAACGTGTCGATTTTAACCTGAATAGGCCTACTTTTTATGTGCAAGCCGCCCTCATTGCGTGATATTTCCATCTGTGCTGTGCCACGTGCATACTCCATTTTTGCCTGTGTGGTCTTCATTTGGATTTCGATTGGTACTGTTTTAATTTCAATTAACGGATACATTTCATCGTGCTCCTTCCGACAAATCCGTGCAGGATATTTTATATTACAAACTGCACGCTCCTTTGTGCCGTTTGTTATACATATTTTAATAAATGTCGCTTAAAGTAAAAGTTGCAAAGGGGTAATTACAGCGCAAAGGCTGCAAAAGTTTTATAAAAAGCAGTTTAGCCGGCGCCGCAAAGCACTGCCCGTTTTAATTACATTATAACTTAATTATTGCATGTAGTCCATAAGCGTTTGCGGTATTACTTTTGTACCTACTTGTAGCGCCGCATTGTATGCCGTTTGCGCCCACATAAATTGCTCTATGGCGTCCGCCATGTCTACGTCCTCAATAGAGGCACGCTCTGTATTTAATGCCGTATACGTATTTTCAAGCTGTGTTAAGTTGGACTCAAGAGAAACCGCCTCTGCCGACAACTGGCCGTGTTTATCTATTGAGTACTCCTGCTGTGCTTTAATGTTATCAACAAGTCGGTTTGCCTCGTCTAGCTGGCCGTTCCAAGGGTCGGCAGAGTTTGCGTCAACATCATCGAAAATATCCGCTAGCCTTAACATAGACGACGCTATGTTTTGTGGGTCGCCCGTTGCGGCATCTGTGCCGTAGCCCAAAAACTCAAGGCCGGATATAGCCGCATCAAACGCAGTGGACTCTATTACATTGCCTGCTGCATCCAGCTCAAAGCCAAGGCCTATATCAACAAAAAGCGTTTCGGCATTCCATTGATCCAGCTTTTCTTGGTTTGTGTAGTTGGCGCCTGTGTCGGGGTTTACTTCGGTTGTTCCCGTCTGAGGGTTTATGTATTCCTCTGCTAAATCGTGGTCTATTTTTACACCGCGATAAGCCACATAGTCACGTGTAACTCCTGCGGCGTCAACATCCTGCACTATTGTAAAAGGTGCCTCTTGTGTGTCTGCGCCCGCAAAAATATAATCCTCGGCATATTTGCTGTTTAGCGTTTGTACTATTGCCTCTGCGCCCTCGCGCAAAGATATGGCCTGTGTGTAGAGCACGTCAAGGTTTGTGCTGTTTAAGCCCGAGAGCGCCGGCGTAACCGCCATTGTGTTTGCAATGTCGTCTACAACTGTTTGCATGCCCGTCCAAGCCGCTTGATATTTACCTATAACCGTCTCGTTATTAGCGGCCTGCGCCTTTGTTGCATTTAAAGAGCTATGCACCTTAAACGCCCTTGTTGCGGCCGCCGGGTCTGATGCGTACGAGTCAAACTCTCTGTTCGTCATAAGCTTGTTCATGGCCTCGTTAAGCTTATAAGTGCTGTTCATAAGGCCCGATTTATACATATACAGCGAGCTGTTAGTTGTAATCCTTACCATTGTTTCACCTCAAATTATATTTTAATTTTTAAGAATTAATAAGCGTCTGCAAAACCTCGTCGAATATAGTCATGAGCCTTGCCGCTGCGGAATATGCCTTTTGATACGTCATTAAGTAAGTTGCCTCGTCGTTTAGGTCTACGCCCATAACGCCGTCCCTTTGCACATATACGTCCTGTGCCGTAATGCTGTAGCTGTTAAGCACCGTCATAGACGACATCTGGTCCTCGGCCAATGTGGACTGTATGCGAAGAAGCATATCCTCAAAAGTGCCTGTGTAAATAGCACCCTCGCTGTCGGCCTGAACGTCTGTTGGGTCAAAGTCTTGGTCTGCGCCAAAAAGCACTAAGAAGTTAGTTAGGTTAGAGGTATCGCCCGACGGTGCCAGTGGGTCTGTCGACGGTATAATATTTACATCGCCGTTTGCCCAGCTCATAGAAACCGATATATTGCCGGCTGTAATGCCCTCGCCCGTCACTGGGTCCACAACATCGTCGGAGTTGCTTGATACGCTAAACAAGTTGCCCGAGCCCGTAACGCCTGCCGCCGTGTTTAGCGCATTCATCTGCTGCGCAAACTCAAACGCAAAGGAGTCAAGGGCTTTTTGATAGAAAGGTATGCCCTTTTTAATCGCCGCGTCCGGGTCTATTGCCGTGTCTGTAGCAGATGCGTACTCGCCCTCTTCGGCAAGCATATCTCTAATTGATTGAATAGAGCCGAAAACCGCCGTGTCGCTCAGCACTACATCCGTTGCGCTTACAACAAGCTGCTCGCCCGTTTTGTCTTTTAGCGGCTCGAGCGAGAGCGCATAGTTGTTTGCGGATGGGTCTGCCGCCGTGCCCGTATACATCTGTGCCACGTACATGCCGTCGATAATCTCGCCACCTGGCACGGGCAGCCTGTCCTCGTCCGACAAGTTTACAACAAGTTTTTCCACCTCAAAGCCATGTGCTATCTCTTCCATCTCATAGCGCACGTCTATTTTTACAAACTGGCTCAAAGTGTCTAGCATTCTGTTGCGCTCGTCTTTTAGCTCCAGTGCGCTGTCGCCCCTAATTTCCGCATTGCGGATGGACTCGTTAAGTTTTTGTATCTCTGTTATAATTGTGTTTACTTGCTCTACGTCTTGCTCTAGATATGTCTCGTAAGTGGTCTGCAGGCTGTCCAGCTTTTCGCTGTAGGAGTTAAGCAGCGTTGCAAGCGAGTTTGCAGACGTGCGAATGAGCGCATCGTAGCCCTCAATGCCGTCTGTGTTCGCCCTGTTTATAATGTCTCTCAAATCGTTTAGCTGTGCCAAAAGCACGCCGTCGTCCTGGTCGTCAAAGCCCTTGCCAACCTCGTCTAAAATGCTGGCCAAATCCTCAAGCGCTGCAAGCTTTGCATCCTCGCTGCCAACGTCCGACATAGAGTTTCTGTAAGTTATATCTAGCGCAGGGTCGCGCAATTGTGTAACACCGTTAACAACAACGCCCTGCCCTATGCGCGGCGCATAAACAGAAAAATATTTATCTGCAACACTTGTTACAAGGCTTGCTTGCTCTAACTTTTGCCTTGTGTAACCCTCTGTATTAATATTAGTAATATTGTTACCCGTAACATCTAAGCCTTTTTGCGCCGCATATATACCGAGACGCACGGTAGTAAGTGTGCTAAATGTACCCATCTTTTAAGTCTCCGTTCCGCATTATAATGCGCTTAAATTTTTATGTATCTCTATGCTTTAAAGTCTGCGTTGGGTTTTTTTGGCATGGGGGGCATGTCAAACTCCTGCTCCTCGTCCAGCACAACTCCCCTTTGTCTAAGGCTTGTTTCTACTATTTTTAAGTTGCGGTTAATTATGCTTGCCGCCTCTTTTTTTGCAGTTGTAAAATCTGCGTTTGCCTGTGCAATTTTTTCTACCATAAGCTTTGTTTGCTGTGCGTGCTCTGGCGGGCAGTTTTGCGGCATCTCCTGCATTTTGTAGCCCTGTAAGCCAAGCTGTGCCAGTATTGTCTTGCGGCGTTGCTCTAGCCCCCTAAGCGCAAGCGATATTGCCTGCTCTTGTTTTATGCACTCGTTTAAGGTGCCAAGGCTGTGGCTTTCCACTGCGGATTTTTTGTTTTTTTCCACCTGTGTAAGCTCTAAAAGTTGACCTAGCAAATCGTCTAAAAAAGAGAGGTAAGCGCTGTAATCCATATAGTTTACCCTTTCGGCGTTGAGTTATTTTATTTTTTTTGCTGCACGCTTAGTTTGCACATTAACTATGTTTGTTTAGGCGTAGCGCCTTGTTTTTATTGCGCTTTAACGTATAATTTTTACATATTTGCACGCTTAGTTTGCGCTGTGCAAAGCTGCCTTTAAAGCCCCTCGCCCAAAAGCATCATACGCGCTGCTATTTCGCTTACATTTGGCTTATATGTGCCGTCTTGCACCTGAGCCTTTAGCGTGTCTAGCTCTTGCGCTGTGGGGCGCACGCGCACGCTTTGCGATATTTGCCCAACAAGGCCTTTTACCTTAGCCTGCTCGTCGCTAAGCGCCATAGACACATCAAACGTATCAAAGCTTGTGGTTTTTGGCGCATCTTGCACGCCTTTAACCTTTGCTGTACTTTTTTGAGATGCGCCGTATGCTTTAGGCACAGTGCCCATGTTTACATTGTAAAACATATAATTCTCCGTTCTGACAACTATAAATTATGTAAAAGCGATTGCGAGCGTTACAATTTACCGGGCCGCTTTAAGCACATAAAATAAATTTTATTAAAGTAATAATATACACAATTTATATCATCTAATAAATTAATCGACTGAAAAATAAAAAAAATAAGTCACTTTACATTATTTTAGTGACTTATTTTTATTTTTTTGTATCGCAGAGCCCTATTTTTACGCTTTTAGGCCAATTGGGCGCATTCGGCACGGCTTTTTTTTGCGTTTGCCTTTTATTCTCTGCGGTTTATTTTTCTTTTTGGCCGGCCGATGTGCTATTTTTTTCTCGCACGCTATTTTGTGCCTCCTCGGCCGTCTGCCAAAACTCCTCACGCGTGCAAATTAGGTTTATAACGTCGCACAGCGCTTTTTTTGACAGGCGTGGCGGTAGGCCAAGCAGGCGCAAAAATTCACGGCGCTTATCTGCGCTGTCACTTGTGCCGGACAGGCCCGCCTCGTACAGGTCGGCATACGTGACATTGCTTTTTGCCTTGTTTTTTGCGCTGTTTTGAGCAACTTGCATAAGCGCCTTTATTATAAGCTCGTTCGGGGTGCCCTCAACGCCTACAATGCCCTCTTTAGACATTTTTGCCTTGCGTTTTTCCTTGCCCTCTATCTGCGGCAAGTATGCGTTTTTAACCTCAATTTTTTGGGCAAAAGTGTTTATATAGCGCCTTATTCTAAAGCCGGCTTCGTCGGAATCCGTAAGCACTATAATGCCCTTTTTTTGCCCCAGCGCCACTATTAACTCGCGCGTTTCTCTAGACGTAAAAACCGAAAATCCGCCCACGGGTATTATTACGGCATCCACTATGTTTGCAAGCTTTAATGCGTCGTACTTGCCCTCTACTACTACAATTTCGTCAAGCTTAATCTTATCCATTTTTGCCCCCAAGCTGCGCTATTTCGCATATGGCAGTTTGCAGCAACACGTTTTTGTCGGCGGGCGAGCTCTTGAGCTTTAAGTCTAGCGCACACAGCAAGTTAAGTATGCGTACAAGGCGCTTTTTTGTGTACTTGCCCGCCGATTGTGCCGCCATTTTAATCCTGTAATCGCTGCCCTTGTACACAAAGTCTCTGTGCGCATCTTTGTAGCCTTTGCCCTTTTGTTGTGCGCATTTTGCCCTGTAAATGTCGATGTACGACCCACTTAGCGCCGCCGTTATTGCAATGGGCTCGTTTTGCAAGTCCAAAAGGCGCCCAAGCTTGTTTAGCGCCTGCTTTACGTTTCCGCTCGTCACCTCTCGCACCATGTCAAACACGTTTTCGTCTATATTTTGCACGCCCATCTCTGTTATAATTTTATGCGTAATTTCGCCGTATTTTACAGCGGCAGACAGTTTTTCAACCTCGCTTTTTATAAGCGGATAATGCGCGCCTGCCCGTGTTACTATTGTGGTTGCGTCCTGCCTTGAAAGTCTTGCGCCAAGGCCGCTTGCCACATCTTGTGCGTATTTTGCGGCGTCTTGTGCTGTTGGTTTTTTTAAGTCTGCCACAAAGCCCACGCTCTGCGCTGTGTCGGCTATCATCTTTGCCTTTTTAGTCGTCTTTGCCTTTTCGTCCTTAAAAATACACGTCATAACAATAACGGCGCTCTCCAGTGTTTGCATAACGTCGCAAAGCTCTTTGACGTAGGCGTCGCTCATTGCGGTAATTTCTACATTTATAAGTTGCACTACCCTTTTTGTAGAAAAAAACGATATAGCCCCGGCCGCCGCAATAACCTCGCCCATGTCGGGCACGGGGCCGTCTATGCGTGTCACGTCTATGTCTGCGCTTTGCTCTAGGCACAAAACCGTGTCTTTTTCGCACTGCGAAAGCAAGTAATTCTCTGTTGAAAAATAGCAAAACACCTCATGTTCCCCACAGGATTCCAGCGCCTTTTTCACACCTTGTTC
The DNA here is from genome assembly GCA_964368295.1 of uncultured Bacteroides sp. GTDB lineage: Bacteria > Bacillota > Clostridia > Oscillospirales > Ruminococcaceae > Ruthenibacterium. The sequence continues at coordinate 25,559 of CAYJBO010000011.1, read as the reverse complement.
AGTTGTAATCAATCTGTGTTTCACCCCATTTTATGTTGTTGCCGTCTGTGTTTAAAAGCAAAATATTTTGTGTTTGTATGTGCGCCCCGTCGGGCAAATTTTGTGCCCAGGCCGGCACGTTTGCACTTATCCAAAGTTTGCCTTGCCCTATATTATCTGCCTCTACAGAGCCTATTGCGTAGTAGTCATGCTCGCCATATGCATTAAAGTCTACGCCGCCGTGCACAACGGCAACGCTAAAATGCTCTGTAAAAATTCCCGCGTAATTGCCATCTATCTGATGCCCCACTTTTAAATACACGTCATCAAATGCGTTAATTGTAAGGCCGCTCGTTAACTCTTGTGCTATTATAACACGTTTTGGCGCAAAATTTTGCAGTGTCTCGCCGCTGTCGTGCGTTTTGCGCAGGTCTACCGCAACGTCTACACCCTGCCTGTTGTACAGCTCTAAAATTTCTTGTACATCGTCAACATTGCCCTGTGTGCCCCTAAAAATTACCGCCGTTTTTAGGCCTTGCATTACAACAAGCGGCGTGTTTGTTGTGTCGCCTGCGGCCACAATGCGCACCACATTTTTGCTTAAAGCACCGTATAAACCCATGCAAATTACAATAAATAAAACGCATAAAGTGCCTGCATTTATGCGGCGGATGCCGCTTTTAACGCCTATAAAATAAAGTGCAACTGCGCTAAACATACACGCTATAGCGCTAAAAGCAGACACGTGCACCACGGTGTGCTGCATTTGCCCAAACAAGTTTGCAACATATATAACCGCCCTTGCGGATATGAGCGCAACAAAGCCCAGCACATTTACAACAAACGCAATATAAGGCAAGTTGCCAAGCAGTGCCATGGCCATGCCAAAAACGGTTATTATGGGCACAAACAGCGCCACCAAAACGTTTGTTATAACACTTACAAGCGATATGCCAATGCCAAACGCCGCCAAAATAGGCGCAGTTGCAATTGTTGCGCCCAGCGATATTGCCGCTGTTTCCAGCGTAAAGCTCAGGGCCGGCACTTTGATAATATGCCTGTAATAAAGTGTTTTATTGCTCTTTATTGCGCTTTGTGCTATAAGCACGCCGGCCGTTGCGCTAAACGACAGCAGTGTGGACACATCTACTGCCGCATAGGGGTTTAGCAAACAAATAATAAGTGCCGCAACGCCGAGCGATGTCAATATATCCCTTTGTCTTTTTAATAAAACAGCGCCATAACAAAGTATTAAAACTATAAGCGCACGCATAGACGACGGCGTAAAGCCGACGATAAACACAAACGCAATTGATGCCAAAAGCGCAATTAAGGCCGCCTGCCTTGCGCTTAAAAACGATTGCATTGCGCCATATATAAAGCCTGCCACAATGCCAATGTGCATGCCCGACACGACAAGCACGTGTGCAAGGCCTGACTTTACAAAATTTTGGTGCAGCTCTTCGGTTAGATAAGACGTGTCGCCAAGCGCCATTGCGGCAATTACGGCGCCGCCCTCGCCTGCAAAGTGGCTAATTATAGTGCCCGATAAATACTTTTGCACCTTGCTCGCCGTGTAAAATATGTCGGCGGATTCACCTGAGTATTTCATGTTTTGCACATTGCTAAAATGCACAAATACGCCGTCTGTATAATAGTACTTGCCAAGGCTTTTGTCCACACTGTCAAGCTTCGCATCAAACGTTATTACGTCGCCAACGCTCACGGGCTCTATATTCATCGCCGCCAAAAAATCGCCGGTGTGCGTATAATTTTGGCCTTGCATGTGCGTTACGGTAACTTTTGCATTTACATTGTTTGCATTAAACCCGTTTGCAACGTGCTTTATGGTTGCCGTGACAGTATATGTGTTGCCGCTAAGCGCTTGCAGCGGGCGCAGATACACCGATGTATATAGGCTGTTATACAATAACCCGGCCGCCACAGACAGCAGTACAATTAAAAATATTGCACGCTGTTTTAGGCGTGCAATAGTACAGGCAACAAATGCGAGCGCAAGCGTTGCCATACATATAAAAATGATGTTTTGGGGTAGCAAAATAAGTGCCGCTTGGACAGGCATAAAAACAAGCCCGAAGATTGCAAGTGGTCGTTTAATCATTTCTATTAAGTGTTTTTTGGGCGCGCCTTATATTACGGCTTTTACAAGGCGCTTTTGAAAACACGCCTGCTTGCTGTGCTGTTTTAAGGCAACCCCTGTGTTTAATGCAAAGCCGCCACGGCGCACGCCTAAAAGGCAGCTTTGTTGCGTATGACAAATGGCGCAACATGCGCCGTACCAAAAGTACCACATGCTAATTATTTAAAAAACAGCGGTAGTTTTTCTAAAAATAAAATATCTGTGCGCTCTGCGGCATCTCCCTCTGCCAAAACGGCAGCCTTGCACACAACTTTGCCCGTGCTTGTATGCACTAGTTGCTCTAGCGCAAGCAGGCTTCCGCCCGTGCTTATAACGTCGTCAACTATCAAAATGCGCTTGTCGTTCATGTACTCTAAGTCGGTTTTGTCTATTACAAGTTTTTGCTTGCCCGCAGTTGTTATAGACTCGTCCTCTACAATGATGGGGTCTTGCATATACGCCTTTACGCCCTTGCGCGCAGGTATATATTTTTTGCCGCTAAGGCGTGACATCTCGTAAGCTAGCGGTATGCCTTTTGACTCCGCTGTCACAATAACATCAAAGTCGGGCACTTTTTTAAGCAGTGCCTCGGCACATGCCACTGTAAGCTCTACATCGCTAAACATAACAAAAGCGGCAATGTATAGGTTTTCGTTAAGCGGGCAAATTGGCAGCTCTCTTGTGACGCCGGCCACATTTAAAGTATAAGATTTTTGCATTTGATATTCTCCGTTCTGTCTCAAGACAAATATTTAATATTATTTTAATACGCCATGCGCTGTTTAAAGCGCATTTGTTTATATTTTTACATGCGCCCATGGTTTTTTTGCAGCTTTTACCCCGGCGGCCATGCAAGCTGCCTTTTTGCAAGCACATGAAAGTGCAAATGGGCAACGCTTTGGCCTGCATCTTTGCCGCTATTTGTTACAACACGGTAGCCGCCGTCTAGCTTTAGCTGTTTTGCAACGTTGGCAATTACAGCAAAAATATGCCCTATTATAGCGCTGTTTTCCTCTGTCACATCAGCGGCAGAGGCTACGTGCGCCTTTGGTATTACAAGGAAATGCACCGGCGCCTTTGGGTCAATGTCGTAAAAGGCAAGACATTTTTCGTCCTCGTACACCTTGTTTACCGGTATGTCTCCACTTATCATTTTGCAAAATAAACAGTCGCTCATATTAATTGCCACCTCTTTTGTTGTTTTTATTCTTTTGTTTGTCTCGGTAGCGCCGCACACGCATAAAAACACCTTGCAGGCGCTTTTTGTGGAAAAAGCCCCAAACAGCCCACCCGTGCCAAAATGCTGCAAAGACAAATACTTTACAATAACTACCTCGCTTTTATAACACGCTGCTATAAGTCACGCTTTGTAATAAGCTTGTTTTCAAACATGCATTTGTCAAGGTGGTGCAGATAATCCAATATGCTTGGGTAGTCGTTTTCATCATACTGTGCATATCCAACGGCCACACTCGACTTTTCGCTATCGTCAAATTTTTTGAGTTTTTCCTGTATGAGAATCAGCTTCTTCTCTAGCTCATCGGTCTTGACATTATACAGTATAGCCGAGAACTCGTCTCCGCCTACACGGTAGCATTTTCCAAACTCGCTGAGGTGCTTTTTGGCTAATTCGGCAAAGCAAATTAAATAATTATCGCCTGTTTGATGCCCCATATTATCATTAAAATACTTTAAATTGTTCAAATCAAAGGTAACAATTATCTTTGTCGCATCCGCGCTATCTTTAAACGCTTTTAAATCCCGCTCAAACGCATGCCTATTGCGCAGCGAGGTCAATATGTCGGTGTATGCAATTTTGCTTAAATACTCGGTATGCATGCCCTCTGCCCAAATAGCCCTTAATTTTAGCGAGGTTGATACTATACAAGCCAATAGATACAATAACATTCCTATCTGTAAGCTAACGCCTATGGAGTTCATGTTATTGCCAAAGTAGAAGATAGCCAGCTCTGCCACGGCGGCAATAATCAAAAACGATATTTGCAATAGTATAACTTTGGCATCGTTATTTTTCTTTGCAATGCTCTCGTATATCAAAGAGCTTATAAAATATAGCAATGTGGCAACCATTATTAAATGTACTACCCATAATGAGTTATAGTAATACACTATACCTGTAAAATGGAGCACGGCGGCGAGCACAAAATTTACAATAAACGCAATGCTAAATAATTTTGATATCGACCTGTGAGACGGCGTGTACATGCTTTCTACATAGAAGATAAAAGGTATAAATAACAGCTGGATAGACCAATATGGAAGGTGGCCCAGTATAAAGGTATCGCCTATTATAAATTGCAGCAAATTGGATTCGCTAATTAGCCAAACGGCTATATTTGTGGATAAAAGGCCTAAATAAAGCACCAGATTATTGTTTTTAAAACCTTTTGAAATAAACACCTGAGTTGCCAAAAGAGTGATGCCAATGATTAGTATTATTGACGATATAAGCAGCTTTGCGGCATTTCTGTATATTAATAATAGTGACGCTTCGCTCTCTTCTGTTAGGTATATCTCAATCATGCCGATTGAGGTTTTGTCATCGCTTGGCACAACATCTATTTTTATGTTGTTTTCTGCCTTAATCTGCGGCATATTTATAAAATGCCACACGCCCCCGTTAGGCGCAGAAAAAATAGAACTATCGTCTTGTCCAAATTGATAAATCACCTCGGAATCCACACTGACAGTGAACGCTTGGTGCATACTTTCAAGCACTATAACCGGCTTTGTATAACCGCTTGTAGATATTGTACTCGTAAGGCTATAAGGCTCAAAATTAGTGTCCTGTGGGCTAAAATTTGTCATCTCAATTTGTGCGTTTATCCTGTCGCTCTCCAACGTCCACGTGTTAAGCCTTGCTATGTCTTTTTCATCAAAGGTTAACAGCATATCCTCTTCGCTATTTAAAAAAGAAGACGCGACACAAAGTGCAATTAAAAATGCAACGCACCCAATAAATAGACAAAATATCTTTTTGCTCATGTTTTTCACCACCTATAACACGGGTAATCCGCACACATTTTGCAGACTATCCATGTCTTAAATTATACAAAAAGGGGGTTAAAGCCCTCCTTGTATAATTTTGTAAACCACACACTTACGGCTATTTGACACAGGCCGATAAAATGTGTATTATTCGTTAAAACCTACTTTGCAAGCATATTTTTAACTATGCCCTCAACTGCGTTGAGCGCATCGTCTATTTTGCTTGCATCTTTAATGCCGGCCATTGCAAACTCTGCCTTGCCGCCACCATTGCCGCCTGCTACCATTGCAATTTCTTTGGCTAGCTTGCCGGCCGCAAGCCCTTTTGCAAGGGACTCTGTGCCACAGGTTACGCAAAGTGTATATTTTCCGTCGCTCTCGCCTATTAAGGCCATTACGCACTTAGGCGCTTTGTCGCGTGTTCTGTCGCAAATAGTGCGCAGTGCGTCCGGCGTTGTGCCTGTTAAAAATGCCGTAAAAATACGCACATCATCAACTATTTTTGCGTTTTCAAACAGGCCGTCTATCTTGGACGCCGCCATTTTTGCCTTTAGCTCGTCTAGCTCTTTTTGTGTGTTTTTAAGCTCTGCCACAACAGCGGCCGCTTTTGTGGCAAGGTCTTGCATGTTTGCAACTTTTAGCATTGCCGCCGTGCTTGCAACTATGTCTGTCTTGTCTTTTAACAGGCTTAAAACGCCGTAGCCCGTTGTTGCCTCAATCCTGCGCACGCCGGCCGCCACAGATGCCTCTGAAAGCACCTTAAACGAGCCCAAATACGATATATTTTCCACGTGTGTGCCGCCGCAGAACTCTGTTGAAAAGCCCTCTACGTCAACTACACGCACTGTGTCGCCGTACTTTTCTCCAAACAGGGCAATAGCGCCCTTTTCCTTTGCCTGTTGTAGGCTCATTTCTTCCATTTGTACCGGTATGGCGTCAAATATTTTTTCGTTTATAAGCTCTTCTACCTTCAACAGCTCACTTTGTTCTACCGCGCTAAAGTGGGTAAAGTCAAACCTAACCCTCTCCTCGTCCACATAAGAGCCGGCCTGGTGCACATGGTCGCCCAAAACCTGCCTTAGTGCAGATTGTAAAAGGTGGGCGGCAGTGTGGTTGCGCATAATTGCATTTCTGCGCTTTTTATCAACGCATGCGTGCGCTACATCGCCTGTTTTTACTATGCCCTCTGTTAGCTTGCACGTGTGCACATAAAAGCCTTTGTCGGTTTTTTTGCACGATAAAACGCTTAATTTTGCACCATTTGCCAAGCTGATAACGCCTGTGTCGGCAACTTGTCCGCCGCTCTCGGCATAAAAAGGAGTGTCTTTTAAAACAACAAGCACGTTTTCTTTTGCGCCTGTGTCGGTGGACAGCGCCTCGCAAACTTCCTCGCCGTCAGACAGCGCTACAACGCTTGTGTCACAGCTTAGCTCTTTATAACCTATAAATACGGTTGGCTCTGCGTCAACTGTGCCAAAAAGGTCTGCCGCCCAGCCGGCAATGTCTCTGCTTGCACGGTCTTTTCTTGCGGCATCCTGTTGTTTTTTAAGCTCTACCTTAAAGCCGTCCTCGTCAATTTCCACTGCGTTTTCCTGCGCAATCTCCCTTGTCAAATCAAGCGGAAAACCATATGTGTCGTGCAGTTTAAACACATCTGCACCGCTTAAAACCTGCGCCTTGTCCGCGCTGTTTTTTACGTCTTTTAACATTGTGTTTAAAATGCCAAGGCCCTGGTCTATAGTTTTTAAAAAGCGCTCTTCTTCGGCTAAAATTACCTTTTTAATATATGCGGCATTCTCTGCTAGCTCGGGGTATGCGCTCTCGTTTTCTTTAATAACCGTGTCGCACAGCTCGGACAAATACGGGCGCCCAACGCCTAACATTCTGCCATGGCGTGCCGCGCGGCGCAGCAAGCGGCGAAGCACATAGCCCCTGCCCTCGTTGCTCGGCAAAACTCCGTCGCTAATCATAAAGGCGGTAGAGCGCACGTGGTCTGTAATTACCCTAATGGATATGTCCACGCCTGCATCGTCGCCGTATTTTTTGCCCGTAATTTTTTCAACGTGTCTTAGTATATTATTTACGGTGTCAACCTCAAACAAATTGCCCACATTTTGCATAACGCAAGCAAGGCGCTCAAGGCCCATGCCCGTGTCTATGTTTGGTTTTTCTAAAAGGTTATAGTTGCCTGCGCCGTCAGAGTCAAACTGCGTAAACACAAGGTTCCACACTTCCATAAATCTGTCGCAATCGCAGCCAACTTTACAGTCTGCACTGCCACAGCCGTGCTCTTCGCCCCTGTCAAAATAAATTTCACTACACGGGCCGCAAGGGCCTGTGCCATGCTCCCAAAAGTTATCCTCTTTGCCAAAGCGCACCATTTGTTGTGGGGGTATGCCCACTTTTTTTGTCCATATATCATACGCCTCATCGTCGTCTAAATACACAGAGATATAAAGCCTGTCCGCCGGGATTGAAAGCTCTTTTGTAAAGAATTCCCACGCCCAGGGAATAGCCTCTTCTTTAAAATAATCTTGAAAGCTAAAGTTGCCAAGCATCTCAAAAAAAGTGCCGTGGCGCGCTGTAATGCCCACGCGCTCAATGTCGGGCGTGCGTATACATTTTTGGCAAGTCGTAACCCTTTGTGACGGCGGTATCTCTTGGCCTAAAAACCATTTTTTCATCGGCGCCATGCCCGAGTTTATAAGCAAAAGGCTGTTGTCGTTATTTGGCACAAGGGGAAAGCTGCCAAGCCTTAAATGGTCTTTTTGCTCAAAAAAGCTCAAATATTTTTCTCTTAACTCGTTAAGTCCTGTCCACTGCATTTTAATTCTCCTACACACTTAAATATTACTATAATACGTTATTTTTTACTTTATTGTGCCAATGCTTCCTCTATTGCAAGGGCAATTTGGTCGGGACATGATGAAGGCCTTGGCCCACAAGATATACCTTTTAGGTTTTGTATTGCTTGTTTTGCGTCCATGCCTTTTAGCAGTGTGCAAACGCCTTTTAAGTTGCCGTCGCAGCCGCCAAGTACCACTACGCTTTCTATTTTTCCGTCGCTTGTTATCTCCACCTGTGTTGACGAGGAGCAAACCCCGCTATTTTTACGTGTATGTGTCATTTTTTGTCTCCATCTTTTTTAAAATTTTTATAATTTGTTTTAATTTAAGTAAATTAATTGCGCCTTGCGCCCCTTTTAAGCCGCAAGGGTGCAAGCGTTACAATTAAATATGCGCAATTTCTTGCTCAAATTTTATTATAGCACATTGCAAAGGCAAGAGCAATATTATAAATGCATGCAAATTGCCTTAAAAAGCCTGTACTTTTAACGCTTTTTGTCGCCGCTTTGTGCCTATAAAAAGTGCATTTTTTACGCCTTGCGCTTTTGTGCTAGCGCTCGCATTTTTTCTATTTGCTCTTTTGCTGTTGTGCACGTGCCAATTGGCAGCGGCGTTTGCATGTGTAACCCATGAAAATCTGTGCCGCCTGTAATTATTAAATTGTACTGCTGTGCAATTTTTAAAAGCTCTTTTTTATCGTCCTCTGTGTTGCGCGGGTGGTTAATTTCAAGGCCGTCTATTTTGCCGGCCGCCGCAAGCTCTTTGCACAGCTCTACACTTTTATACACGCTTGGGTGCGCCACAACGCACACGCCGCCCGTGCTCTTTATAATTTCTAACACGTCGTTTATGTCGCTGTACTGCGGCACAAACGGCGCAAGCCCTGTCTCATCGTTGTACAATTTGTAATTTAGCTCGCCGTGTATACTTTTTGTATAACCAAGCTCGTTCAACAGCCGCATAGGGTGTGTCCTAAAGGTAACCTTGCTGTGTTCGGCGTATTTATATACTTCGTTAAAATCTACGTTTTTATACTCTTTTTGCAGCACCTCAATGGTCTTTTGTGCCACGTCGTTGCGCCTTTTGCGCATTAGCTGCTCAAAACTGCAAAGCTCTTTTGATGCCTGTGCAAAGTAGCACAGCAGATGCACCTTATTGCCTGTGCGCTTGTCCTCACAGCTCAGCTCAACCGCCGGTATAAGCTCTACACCGTGCACACTTTTATTTTTTTGCGCGTACTCTATGGCAAGCGTGGTGTCGTGGTCTGTAATTGCTATGTACTCAAGGCCCGTAAGCGCCGCTATTTTGGGTATCATCTGCGCCGGGGTAGAGCCATCGGAAAAAGTGGTGTGAATATGCAAGTCTCCGGCCATATTTTAAGCCCTTTCTGTGTGATAAAATGCATGTGTGCAAGCTAGCTTTAATGTCTATACTTATACCTTTTATGCCTTAAAAAGCCTGTGCCTAAGCCTTTGCTTTTGCCCTTTTTTTCGTGAGTAAAACATCTGTACAAAGGCCTACCGTAACAATAATGCCGCCCACAAGGTTTATTGTAGAAAACTCTCCTATTAAAATGGCGTCTATAATTAAACCGGAAAAAACCTGCCCTACAAAAAACAAAATGCTAAGCAGGTAAGACGGCACTTTTGACACGCAAACTATTGAGGTGAGCACTGTTATAGTGCCTATTGCGCCGCCCATATAGTAAAACCAGTTTGTGTTAAAGTTAAAAGTTGTAAACAGGGGCTCGTTTGCCGCAAAAAACGGCAGTAGAATTACCGAGCAAACTATGCCCACGGCATACGTGTAAAAAGTGCTGTAGAGCAGGCTTGTTTTTTGTGCCAGCGCGCCGTTAAAAGTGCGCTGTAAAACAAGCGCGGCGCCAACGCTAAACGACAAAAACATTGCGAGCGCATCGAAGTGCCGTATCATAAAAACAGCGCCTATTAGCATTATAACAAACGATATAACACGCTCTTTTTTAAGCTTGTGCACCGGCATGCCAAAGAGGCCAAACTGATCAATAATAAGGCCCATTGTGCTTTGCCCCAAAAGCCCAAGCGCCAACAGCGCCGACACGCCAAGCGGTGCAAACGCATAGCTGTTGCCGGCCGTTGCAATAACGCCCATTACGCCGCCAAGGTAAAGGTACCACGCATGGCGCCCTTTAAATGGGTTAACTTTTTTTATAATTGCCGCAACTATTACAATGGACATTCCCACAAGGTGTATTACAACGGTGGAGCTATAAAGCCCCAATGCGCTTGTAAGCCCTCCGTTTGCCGTTATCATAACGGAGATTAAAACGCCTGTAAAAAGCGCAAATAAATGATAGATAAATAATTCCTCCCTTAAATAAAGCGCAAGATTTTGCGGTTGATTTGTCTTTTTGCCGGCGATAGGCATTTTCGCAGCACTGTGTTTTTGTGCGCTATTACGCCGATATTTTCCTTGTCCATCCGCGGTAAAACAAGCCGAGTTTACATAAGTTTTGCCGGCTACGGAATATACACATAAACCTGCTGTACCCAGTTTGCGGCGCTCTCCGCATACGTCTCGTAAAACAGGTCAACTTGCATGCGTGTAGAGTGTATAAATGCGCCTGTGTCTGTGGCTATTGCCCAGCCGTATATAAAATCGCCGTCGGTAGACACAATATATACCTTTGTGCCGTACGGTATAAGCGTTGGGTCAACGGCAAATGTGCCGTAGTACAAACCAAGCCCGCTAGAGCCTTTTCCCGTTGCGCTGTAATAGCCGGTCGCCTTCATCTCGTACACTGTCGAGTAGCTGCTTGGCACATGGTCCGTCACCGTTATGCCGTCTGGCGCCTCCAGTGGGCTTATCGGCACGCCCTCGCCATACACTTTTATTATCTCTGCAACGGGCTCTGTGCTCTGCACCACCTCAACCTGTGTCGTCTCCACAACAACGCCGTCTACTAGCTTGTCACGCATTATGCCGTTAAAAAATCCGTCTGCGCCCTCTTGTATTAATATCTGCGTTTTTGGTATGTGCGCAAGCAGGCTTGTGTACTGGTACTGCGTCTCAAACTCCAGCACCTCGTTAACCTCATAATCGGTATATTCAACACGGTATAGCGTTATATTTTGTGTTTCGCCCGTTATTGCTTGGTCAAGGGACGGCTCTGCGTAGTCGTGCTCGTTTACCGTATAGCCAAGCGCCGTAAGCGTGTCTTTTGTGCCGCCCTTTATAGTCATGTGCTCTGTTGTTACGCCGTCGGCCGTAACGCTAACAGGAAAAGCGCGCTCAATATGCACATGCGCTGTGCCGTCGCCGCCGTCGCTTACGGTGAGCACGTCTTTTTCTTGCACGCTAACGCCGGCAAGCTGTAGCGCATAGCCTGCATCGCCTTTTACAAGCGGCGCCCAAATGCTTGCGCTCTCGTTTTCGCTAGTCTGTATATCAATAAAGCGCATGTACGTGTCCATTGCGTAAAACGACAATAAAATTACCGCTATTGCAAAGACGTACGTAAAAAACCTGTACTGTATGCGCACAAATTTACGCCTTAAAATTTCTATATATCGTGTCATCTGCCACCCTTTGCCCTTGTATTTACACGCCGCTTTTTTACAGCTAAACTGCGTTAATGCGTGTTATATTTACACTTTGCTCTGTAGGCTCCACTCTTTTGCAAGGTCTGGGAATGCCTCGTTTTTAGCAAGAAGCGTAACTTTATCGCCTATAAATATTTTTGTGTTACCCCTTGGGATTTTAAACTCGTTACCACGTGTAACCGATATTATAACCACGTTGTCGGGCACGGGCAGCTGCGCCAGTGTCTTGCCGCTGTGCTCAAACGTCTCGGGCACTACTATCTGTGTAAGCGACGTTGTGCCGCTGTCTAGGCTTAACAGGTGGCGTATGGCAGACGTCTCCACCTCGCGCTCAATTAGCCTTGCAATGTTGTCTGTGCTGGACACAACAATGTCCACGCCAAGGTTTTTTAGCACCTCGGTGTTTTTTGGGTTGCTAACACGTGCAACGGTTTTTTTAACCTTGTACACCTTTTTGCCAAGCTGGCAAATTATAAGGTTGTTCTCGTCGCGCCCTGTAACGGCCACAAGCGCATGGCATTTTTCTTTTTGCCCCAGCGCTAGGTTTAATATCTCAGGGCGTGTGCCGTCACCGTGTATAACGGCCTTGTCAAGGTCGTCTGCAATACGGGCGCACGCCGCTTCTTTTTCCTCTATAACAACGGGTGTGTGCCCGTGCTCCCTAAGTGTTTTTGCCAAGTAGTAGCCTATTTTGCCACCGCCAACTATACATACACGCATATAGATACCTCTCTTGTTAAATGTTAATCCACAAGGCCGGAGTAAACTATGCTGTCTCCGGTGTGTAAAATTATAGATTTATCACTTGCAAGCTCTAAAAAGCCGCCCGCCCTAAGCACGCCAAAAATCATTGTCTCCTCTGCCGGTACTTTTACGTTGGCCAATAGCGTGCCAACCTGGTTTTTTTCAATGGGCACCGTTGTAAACTCCACAGTGCTAGAGCCTAGCGACAGCCTTGTGTCCTCATCGTCAGAGCCGTCTTTGTCGTAAAGCAGGCCAACCATAAAGGCCTGTGCAGTTAAGTTTGTGCCGCACACGGCGTGCAGGCCAAAGCGCTCTGAGTATATTTCTTTTGCAACGGGGTCTGCTATACGGGCTATAACGTTTTTTACGTTAAAGCCCTCTTTTGCCATTTGCGCCACCATTATATTAATGTTGTCGTCCTTTGTAACCGCCGCAACTGCGTCGCATATCTCAATGCCGGCAGTGCGCAACACGTCTACATCTATAGGCACACCCCTTGTGGCAGTGCCCGTAAACGGCGGCTGCATCTCGTTTAGTGCCTCAAGCAGCTTTGGGTCCTCCTCCAGTACAGATACATCATGTCCAAGGTGCGATAGCGCCTCTACTATCCTAAGGCCCACGCGCCCTGCGCCAACTATAAGTATATTCATGCCTTATCATTCCTTTCTAATCACGCAAGAAAGCCGTCGCATTATCATTAAATTACATAAAAGTCCTCGCCGCTTTTAAGTTTTTCGTCCGCAGCAAATTATCACATATAATTTAATTATAATATTTTTAGGGCGCAGTTGCAATGCTTGTTTTTATTATGTTATAATATTTGATAAAATAAGATTTATATGCACAAAGGGGAATTTGTTATGTCTTTAAGAAGCAGTAACGTTACACAGGGTGTAGAGCGCAGCCCTAACCGCAGCCTTTTTTACGCAATGGGCTATACCGACGACGAGCTTAATAACCCGCTTATTGGCGTTGTTAGCGCCCACAGCGAGATAGTGCCGGGCCACACACACCTAGACAAGCTTGCAGACGCCGTAAAGGCCGGTATATATGCGGCCGGCGGCACACCTATATTAATACCTGCTATAGGCGTGTGCGACGGTATTGCAATGGGCCACGCAGGCATGCGTTACTCTTTGCCAAGCCGAGAGCTCATAGCCGACAGCGTTGAGACAATGGCACTTGCGCACGCATTGGACGGCCTTGTGCTTGTGCCAAACTGCGACAAGATAGTGCCGGGCATGGTGATGGCCGCGGCAAGGCTTAACATACCGTCTATAGTCGTTAGCGGCGGCCCTATGATGTCTGGCAGGCAGGGCGGACGCCACGTTAGCTTGTCGCAGATGTTTGAGGCTGTTGGCAGCTACAAGGCCGGCATGATAGACGACGATGTGCTTGACGAATACACACAAAACACATGTCCGGGCTGTGGCAGCTGTAGCGGCATGTACACGGCAAATAGCATGAACTGCCTTTGCGAGGCGGTTGGCATAGCGCTGCCGGGCAACGGCACAATACCTGCGGTGCACAGCCGCCGCACAATGCTTGCAAAAAAAGCGGGCAAGCAGATAATGCAGCTTGTTAAAGAAAATGTGTGCCCAAGAGATATTTTGACAAAAGAGGCGTTTGAAAATGCACTTGCAACGGACATGGCACTGGGCTGTAGCACAAACAGCATTTTACACCTGCTCGCCATTGCCAACGAGGCCGGCGTGCCCTTAGATTTAAACATCATTAACGACATAAGCTCCCGCACCCCCAACTTTTGCCACCTTGCGCCGGCAGGCCACACGCACATGGAGGACTTAAACGCCGCAGGCGGTGTGCCGGCAGTAATGGCACAGCTTGCCGCCTTAAACCTTTTAAACACGCACATTAAAACAGTAACTTGCAACACCGTTGCAGACAATTTAAAGGGCGTAAAAAACCTTGACCACGACAGCATACGCCCCACGCAAAACCCCTATGATAAATCGGGCGGCATAGCAGTGCTCTGGGGCAACATTGCGCCAATGGGCTGTGTTGTTAAGCGCAGCGCCGTTGCGCCCGAGATGCTTTGTCACAGCGGCCCGGCCCGTGTTTTTGACAGCGAGGAGCAGGCAATTTCTTGCATATATGACGGCAAAATTAACGCCGGCGACGTTGTTGTAATACGCTACGAGGGGCCAAAGGGCGGCCCCGGCATGAGGGAGATGTTAAACCCAACAAGCGCGCTTGCAGGCATGGGGCTTGATAAATCTGTTGCGCTTATTACAGACGGACGTTTTTCGGGCGCAAGCAGGGGTGCCTCTATTGGGCACGTTGCACCGGAGGCGGCTGTCGGCGGCCCTATTGGCCTTATTAACGAGGGCGACACAATTGAGATTAACATACCAAAAAACAGCATTAACGTTGCGCTTAGCGACGAGGCGTTGCAACAGCGCAAGGACAACATGGCAAGCGCGCCTGACAGACAGCTGTCGGGGTGGTTATCGCGCTATGCACGCCTTGTTGGCGGCGCAAACGAGGGCGCTGTGCTTAAATAAAAAGCAGAACGGAGTTTTATTATGACACAATTTTTCGAGTCGTTTAAAAGCGTGCTTGGCAACTTGTTTAAAATGCAGATGGAAGAGCCGCCGGACATTTTTTTATACATAATATCGCAAATTTTGCGCTTTGGTCTGCTTGCGCTTTGCGTTGTATCCCTGCTGCTTTTTATAAAGCTTGTTACAATTTTAGTCGATTTTAAACACCTGTCTAAAAACGCAAAGGCGCTAATATACACCTGTATTACACTTGCAATTTGCACCGCTGTAAGCATAGGCGCATTTTTGCCCACAGCACGCCTTGAGGACGGGCAAATTTCCAGCGTGGCGTTTCAAAATGTGCTTTATACCGAGGACGCCTTATTTACCCAAACCGACGAGACAACACAGGCTGACAGCGAGGGCGAGGGCGAAAACACAGGCGGCGAGGACGCACAAGAAACTACCGCAGAAACACGCCTTGTTGTAGAGTCTCACACCGAGCTTGCGCCGCAGTACGTGCAAAGCGTTACACAGCTAATTGTAGACACGCAGTGCACACGCACGCTGATGCGAGAGGTGCCAAAAACAGACGGGCAAAACCTGCTTGTTCGCCTTGAAGACGGCACGCAGTGGCACGTGCGCCTTGTGTCTAACGAGGGGTATATCTTTATATCCGACGAGGCAGATTTTATATACAAGATAAACGACTATGCAGAGTTTCACGCAGAGCTTGCGGACATATTGCAAAGCGATGCATAATAAAACAGCCTGTTGCAAACGCCATGCAAAACAGTGTGGCCTTGCACTTTAATCTAACCGCTAGCAAACAATAATTTAAACAACAATTTTGCCCACAGCGGCGCCTTGTCGCAATTTTGCGGCGGCGTCTTTGGGCAAGTTTTTAACTCAACCTGTGTAAAGGGGTTTTTATAATGTGTAAAAGCAAAAAAGAGATAAAAAAAGTACTTGTGGTTGGCCTTGGCAGCATGGGCAAGCGCAGGGCACGCCTAATAAAAGGCGTTAACGGCGACATTGAATTATACGGCGTAGACATGGCACAAAGCCGTGCAGACGAGGCAAAAACGCTCGGTATAACGCCATATAGTAGCATTAAAGACGCCGTTCTCGCCCACAGCTTTGACGCCGCTTTTGTGTGCACCGCACCGCTTACCCACCACAAAATAATAAAAGAGCTTTTACAAAACGGCCTTAACGTTTTTACAGAGCTCAACCTTGTTAACGACGGTTACAACGAGCTTACAGAACTTGCAAAGCAAAAGGGTTTAACGCTATTTTTAAGCAGTACAATGCTGTACCGCAAAGAGGTTCAATATATAAAAAACAACGTATCTGCGTTTAAAAGCCCTGTAAATTACATTTATCATATAGGGCAATATCTGCCCGATTGGCACCCGTGGGAGAGCTACAAAAACTTTTTTGCAGGCGACAAGCGCACCTCGGGCATACGTGAGATTTTGGGCATCGACCTGCCTTGGCTTGTAGACACCTTTGGCGGCGCAACCGTTGAAAACGTGCAAAAAGACAAGCTTACAGGCCTTGAGATTGACTACGACGACAGCTACTTTATTACACTGCGCCACAAAAACGGCACAAAAGGCTTTTTGGCGGTAGACGTAGTAAGCCCAAAACCCGTGCGCAATTTTGAGGTGTACGGCGAGGGTTTGCACCTGTTTTGGGAGGGCAACCCCAAGGCACTTTACACGTTTGACGACGAGACAAAGCAAAAAATAGCCGTGGACACATACGGCAATTTTGAGCACAACAAAGCCTACAGCGACAACATCGTAGAAAACGCATATGTTGACGAAATAACATGTTTTTTTGACGTATTAAACGGCGATGCAGAGCCGCTTTGGAGCTTTGAAAAAGACAGCGAAGTTATAGATTTAATAGAGCAAATTGACTAATAAATTTACGGCGGTGTAAAATATGGACACAGGCGAAAACGCAATTAAAAATACTAGCGCCACAAAAAAACAGCTAACTGTGCTTTTTGTGGGGCTCGGCAGCATTGGCACAAGGCACCTAAAAAACCTGCACGCAGTGGCAGACGAGTGCGCCGTTAAAATAAGTGCGCACGCACTGCGCAGTAGCAAGGGCGACACAAAAAGCGCACAGGACGAGACACAGGGCCTTATAGCTGCGCAGTATACTTATGATGAAATTGAGTCGCTTGCGCACTACGACGCAATTTTTATTACTAACCCCACAAGCCTGCATTACAGCACCATGAAACAGCTCAAAAACAAGACGGATGCATGGTTTATTGAAAAGCCTATATTTGACGATGAAACGCTAGATTTTAACGATTGCGTGCTCTGCGGCCAAAAGGCGTATGTGGCGGCACCAATGCGCTTTTGTGCGCCTATGATAGAGCTAAAAAAGCGCATTAGCGGCATGGATATTTACAGCGTGCGTGTCATATGCTCGTCGTACCTGCCAAGCTGGCGGCCAAATGTGGATTACAGGACTGTCTACTCCGCAAAAAAAGAGCTTGGCGGCGGCGTGGAAATTGACCTAATACACGAGTGGGACTACATTGCAGACTTATTTGGCGTGCCTGAGCGAGTGCATGCGTTTATAGGCAAGTACAGCCATTTGGAGATTGACTCTAACGACATTGCGGTTTACATAGCGCAGTACAAAGACAAGCTTTGCGAGGTGCACCTTGACTATTTTGGCAGGGAGTACACGCGCAGAATAGAGCTTTATTGCAAAGAGGGCACCGTGTGCGCAGACTTTGGCAAAAGCACGCTTACAATGCCAAACGGTGACACGCAAGACTTTGCAGAGCCTGTAAACGAGCGCTATTTGCGTGAGATGCGCTACTTTTTACAGCACATACAAAGCGACGAAAAAGAGAGCATTAACACGCCGCAAAACGCAATAAACGTGCTAAAGCTAACGCTTGCAAAGGGGATATAATATTATGAAAAACGTGCTTATTACTATATGCGGCAGGGCCGGCAGCAAGGGCTTTAAAAACAAAAATTTAAAGGAGTTTTTGGGCTATCCCTTAAGCTATTACAGCCTTGCCTGTGCACAGCTTTTTAAAGAGCAGTGCAAAGACGCGGCCGTAGATATATGCATAAACACCGACAGCGACCTGCTTATAGACGTTGTAAAAAAAGGGTGCCCGGACATAGAGGTGCTGTGGCGTAAAGAAGAGCTCTGTGGCGATGTAGTGCCAAAAATGGCGGTTTTTCAAGACAGCCTAACACGCATGGAGCAGCTGCACAACAAGCAGTACAACTACCTTATAGACTTAGACATAACAAGCCCTTTAAGGCAGGTACAAGACGTGCTTGGCACGTACGAAGAAAAGGTTGCAAGGCCCGATTTAGACCTTGTTTTTTCTGTTGTGCCGAGCCGCCGCACCCCATACATGAACATGGCAAAACTTGTAGACGACCATGTGGAGCGTGTTATAGAGCACTCGTTTACCGCAAGGCAGCAGACGCCGCCTGTTTTTGATTTAAACGCATCTATATATGTGTTTGAGCGAGAGTTTTTAAAAACAAACGAAACAGGCTTTTTGTGGGACGGCAAATGCGGCATTTACAAAATGTTTGACACGGGCGTGCTAGACATAGACAGCGAGGAAGATTTTGAGCTTATGATAGCCATTGGAGGGCATTTATTTAGCGCCTTGCCCGGCTTTAAGGCGGTAAAACAAGCGGTAGAAAAACTGTGATAAACCGCAAAGCGCAATAATTTTACATTATGCTATAAAAAAGAGGTAAGCGTGTTAACACGCTTACCTCTTTTTAAGCTGAAAATAAAGCGCATTTTGCGGCGCCTTATGCTCGTTTTTTGCAATTTCGGCTGTGCTAAGCGGCCTCGGCCGTCTTTTGCGATTTTACTTTTTTGGCTGTCATTTTTTTGTTTATATGCGCAAAAATTGTCGCCAGTATGGCAAAAACTACCGCCAGGACAAAATCGCGCCTAAAGAACGATACATCGGGGTTTGTAAACAAAATTGTCAAATCTTGCGCCCAAAAACCAACGCGCCAAAAGCCCTCAAAGGCTATGACGCCAAACGTGTAAAACATCGCCATCATAAAAGACGGGATAAACTCAAACGACACTATTTTGCCGCCGGGTGTTTTGTACATAACAAGGTAATAAACAATAAAAAACGCAACGCCGTAAATGGCAATTATCGGCCCGTAAAGCGACGGCACTAATATTTTTACAAAGTTGTTTATCAAAAATGCACAGTCAGAACATATCATTATTATCATGTGTTTATGCATGGGCACATTTTTTTTAATTAGGTACCTTAACACTAGGTAGTTTAACAGCAATATTACCGTGGAGCCAAATGCAAGCTCGTCCAGCGTGGGGCTTGTCTTTTCTACTATATCAATTACAACGGGCGAAAGTCCTATTCTCGGTTCCATAATTGTCTCCTCACTTTATGTTTATTTCTTCTCTTTGTTGCGCTTGTCGTTAACTGCTTTTACGTGCTCGGGCGTTACAAGTGTCGCGCCTTGCTCTTTTGCGTGTGCAACGCACGCTTTTAGCGCAAGCGGTAAAAATATTCGGGGCACGTTTACCATTAGCTCACAGGCCTCTTTTGAAAATTTAATCTCAGGGTCAATCCTGTTGCCGGCGTATAGCACGCTGTCTACAGTTGTTGCCCTAACCGGCAAAAGCTCCGGTATTGGGCGGCGGAATTTTGTATACCAAAAGTTTTTGCTGTCACGGTAGCCGTAATCGACGGGCACTGCGGGGAAATCGCCTGCCTTAACGCCGTTTATTATGGCTCTGTGCTGCTTGTCTTTCATAAGTATTTTGTCTATGCGCAAAATAAAGTGTGCGCCAAACTCTGACGTAATGCCGTTAAAATCGTGGTACGGTGCAGGGTAACCCTCCATAAAGCCGGGCTTGTCGTCCTGTGCGCCGTCAAGCTCGCTCATCCACGTGCACTCAAAAACCTGGTAGGCCTCTTGTATTATTTGTGGGCGCTTTTCCTGTGGGTTTTCTTGCGCCATGTGCCCGTCTTCAAAGGTAAAAGTGCACTTTGCCATCTTCTCTTTTGATGTGTCGCCCGGCCAGCCAAGGCGCACTACCTCTTTAAATACACTGCGCTTGTCCGTTACAAAGTTAATGGCGCATTTGCCCCTTTTTAACAAGTTTTGCGATGTGTTTGAGGAGTTTCTTGTCTGCAATAACATTGCGTAATAGTCTTTGCCTGCCACGTAGTACGGCTGTATAAGGCTGTACGGGCCACAAGTTGTCTGCCCGTCGTCTGTAAGTGTGCTTATCAATACCGTCGGCATGGGAAAAAACGACGACGTCTGATAAAAGTTGTCTACTATGCGTAAGTTTTTAAAGCTGCTCATTGTTACACTCCTTAATTTTATTTACAATTGCACTTGCAATTAGTCCACAATTTTTTTATATATTGCGCTAAGCGGTGCGTAATCGCACTGTTTTAGGCTGTATGTAATTATGCTCTCCGCTATAAAATTTTGCGTAAATTTGTCTAAACTTGCGCTTTTTGCCGCGCAGTACTCCGCTATTACTTCGCTTATCTGCGACACTAAAATCTCATGTCGCTCAAAGTAATTATAGCCGGCGTCGCTGTTTTGCTCTTTTGAAAAAAACAGCACCTTGTATAGCTGCACAAAGGCTGACATCTGCACATATATTGCGCTAAAGCAGCCGTCTAAGTCCTGCGCCAAAAGTGCATTTTGCCGCATTGCATCGTGCGCTTTTTCCCAGTCTTTTAAAATAATACAGCCAACTAAGTACTGCTTAGACGTAAAGTAGTTGTACATTGTGCCGTTTGCTATGCCGCAGGCCGTTGCAACCTCTTTAATTGTCAGGCCGGCGTAGCCTTTTTCAAGCAATATCTCCTTTGCTTTTTGGGTTATACTGTCGTGCAAATTGCTTATTATTTTAGGCAAAAAATGTCCCCCCTATCACAAATTGTTAACAAAAGATTAACATATGCAAATGCCAATGTCAATGTTTTTATGAATATATTCATAAAATTTTGAAAATCTATTGTAATTTGTGTTTTAACTTGCTATTATATTGATTAAATAAAATAAAAAGGTGAGATAATGAAGAAATTTTTTAGTAAACACAGGGCGATAAAAATAGCGGGGCTAGCTTTAGTGGCGCTGCTTTTGGCGGGCATAACTGCCTTTTTAATATTTGCGTCGGACGTTTATCACCCCGACGAAGTGGCGCTTTTGGCGCTTGAGGCGGACAACGTAGAGATATTTGAAGACGAGGGCGTTATAGCGGTGCACGCACAGCAGCAAAGCGACACGGCAATAATGTTTTACCCGGGCGGACAGGTGGAGTACGAGGCGTACGTGCCGCTATTGCAAAAAATGCAAGAGACGCTTGGCCTTACGTGTGTGATGGTAGAAATGCCGCTTAACATGGCAATTTTAAGCCCGAGTTCCGGCGATAAAATACTAGAGCTTTTTCCTGACATCGAGAGCTGGTATTTGTGCGGACACTCTATTGGCGGCGTTACGGGCAGCATGTACGCCTACGACAACATGGACATAATTGACGCGCTGATTGTGCTTGGCTCTTACAATTACTCGGATTACCCCGAGGAGAAAACACTTACAATTTATGGCTCTTTTAACGACAATCTTGAACAGAGCATAGACTACACGCAAAATATCCATGTAATAGAGGGCGGCAACCACGCCCAGTTTGGCAATTATGGCAAACAAAAAATAGACGTAGATGCGACAATTACAACGCAGGCGCAACAAGACGCAACCGTGGAAATTATGCAAGAATTTTTAGCACAACTTGACACAAAATAACATAAAAATAATTTTTCTACAGCCCTTTATTTTGTCGAATTTTGTGGTATAATTAAATATACAATCAGCTTATTTTTTGTGCATTTTACACATGCGCGTTAAAATTTAATTGCATGTAAAAGGGCACACGGTGGCACAGGTATTTTGTACCGCTTAAAATTACTTGTTATTCGCGGAGGAATTTATGTCTTACACTTATCTTTTAACAATATGCGTTATATTAATTTCTACAAAGTTTTTTGGCCTTTTAACGGGCAAACTGCACATGCCACAGGTTGTTGGCGCGCTGCTTGCAGGCCTTTTGCTCGGGCCGGCAGGCTTTAACCTCTTACACTCAAACGAGCTTTTAATTCAGCTTGCAGAGCTCGGCGTTATAGTAATAATGTTTAGCGCCGGCATGGAGACAAGCGTTAACGATTTAAAGCACTCGGGTAAATCCGGGCTAATAGTTGCAATGTTCGGCGTGCTTTTCCCCATAGTAATGGGCACGGGGCTTGCGTTTGCGTTTAACCCAAACGGCAATATGCTAGAGAGCATTTTTATAGGCACTGTGTTAACGGCAACATCGGTTAGCATAACGGTGGAAACGCTAAAAGAAATGGGCAAGTTATCTACAAAAGTTGGCAACACAATACTTGCCGCCGCACTTATAGACGACGTGCTCGGCCTTGTTTGCCTTACAATTGTAACGTCGCTGGCGGGCGAGGGCGTAAGCGTTGCCTTGGTGCTGTTAAAGATAGTTTTATTTTTTGTGTTTGTGGCCGTTATCGGCTTTATATATTACAAGGCAAGCATGTGGTACGAGAAGAAGGGCAATGTTAAAAATCTGCACCGTTTTCCTGTTTTTGCGTTTGCTCTGTGTTTGTTTATGGCGTGGTCTGCCGAGGAGATTTTTGGCGTTGCAGACATTATTGGCGCATTTGCCGCCGGCCTTATTGTTGCAACAACGCCAAAGGGCAATTATATAGAGAGCAAGTTCTCTCCGCTGTCGTACCTGTTGCTAACGCCTATTTTCTTTGCAAACATCGGTTTAGAAATTGTACTGCCCGAGATGAGCGGCACGATAATACTGTTTTGCGTACTGCTTTTAGTGGTGGGCGTGCTGTCAAAATTAATAGGCTGTGGCATTGGCGCAAAGCTTGGCGGCTTTAATTTTAAGCAGTCTTTACAGGTGGGCCTTGGCATGGCGTGCAGGGGAGAAGTTGCGCTTATAGCCGCAAACAAAGGCCTTGCAATAGGCATTTTGTCGGAGCAATTTTTTGGCCCTATAGTAATACTTGTTGTGTGCTGTGCGGTGTTTACGCCAATACTTTTAAAGCTGGCTTTCCGTGGCGAGGCCGCCTACGCAGGCATGCAGGAGAGTGCACTTGTTGACAATTATCAGATTAACGAGAATATTGACATAATTACAGAGCGCATGATAAAACAAGAGAGCAATAACCAAAAGTAAAAACGGATAAACCAAAACCACCGCTGTGCACATATGTTATATGCACGGCGGTTTATAATTTACAAGCTAATTTTTATGAAGCAAGGGCAAAATAGGAGGCCCAAATGATAACACCAACTTTACAAACCGAAAGATTAACCCTGCGCCCGCTTGCGCTCGCCGATGCAAATGAGGTGTACAGCGGCTGGACACACAGCGAAGAAATTGCAAAATTTATGCGCTGGAGCGTGCATAAAAGCGTAGCCGACACAGAGGAATGGCTTAGTGCAGAAGAAAAAGCCATCGATAACGACAACTACTTATGGGGCATTGCGCACAAGGGCACGGGCGAGCTTTTGGGCTCCGGCAGTGTTATTTATAGCGAGGCGCACGGCTGCTACGAGCTTGGCTATGTCATTAAAAAAAGCGCACACAACTGCGGCTATGCCACCGAGTTTTCAAAGCGTGCGCTTAAATTTTTAAAAGAGCAGCTAAACCAAAAGAGTGTATTTTGCTGCCATGCACTGCAAAATAAAAAAAGCGAGAGCGTTATAAAAAAGCTTGGCTTTAAATATGTAGGCGACAGCAAATACTCTAGCTTTGACGGGCAAAAAGTATACACATGTAAAGACTACACGCTGCAATTATAAGCCGCTATTGCCCCGGGGCAATAGCGGCAAAAATAACGGCCAGCCAGCAAAAAATATATGACACACCGCAATAAAGCGGCTAAAAAATTGGGGGCAGCCTTTAAAAGCTGCCCCCAAAATATTGTAATAAAAAAACACGTGTAAAATGCAGTTGCAAAAAACTGCCGTAAGCTTTTGCCTAACACCGCAAAACACCCCTGCAAAAAAAGTAGCAGAGCCGCCGCCGTAATTGCGCAACCGATTTAATAAAAATCAATACATTTTTACGGATGAGGTATTAAATTAACACCTATTTCGTCTACCCAGATATTTTTAACGCCATCCGTGCCGTCTTTATATGCCACCGCAACCTGACCTGTGCTTGTATTTAAGTGGAAAACAAAATTGCTGGACTTTGCCACGGCAGACGAGGATGCATCCATAATGCCATAGAACTCCCTTGGGTTGTCTAATACCTCTACGCCCATAATTCCAAGTATACCTTTTTGTATGCCTTCCATGGCATCAAGCGTTAGCATTTTGCCGTCGTACGTAGAGTAATCTATAACTGCGGAGGTTCTTCCTCCCGAAAGTGGGTTTCCTGCATCACGAACTAAAATCCAGTTCTCGTAAGTGGGGCGGTCATTACTTGTAATCCAAGCTACTTCAATTATAGTCCCCTGTACAATATTGCTCTGTGGGTCTGCGGCCGCAATAGTAGCCGCTTTAATTAAGTTTGTTGCAATTTGCAAATCGTTAGATTGGCGCGCACGCTCGACATATTGTAAATATTGTGGGGCAAGAACCGCCGCTAAAACTGCTATAATTGCAACTACGATAATTAATTCAACCAGTGTAAATCCCTTGTTTGATTTACTTTTTTTATTGTCCATTTTAGTGGCCTCCTTATTATAATTTAATAATACAAGATAAAATGAATAAAGTCAATAAATATGCGCTAACGGCCGCCAATGCCGATGCAAGCCGAGCCCTTTTTATGTCAAATGGGCTCGGTTCGGATTATATCGGCTTTGCTAGCCAAAGGCCTAATAAACCGTAAAAAATATGTAAATAGCGCTTTTAAAACATGGCAAAAAGTGTAAGCCCTTTTGGGGCGTTTTAGGTTTTGGGCAAAAACCCTAAACCCATTTTCGCCTTTGGGCATACACTTTTGTTTGCTATGTCGTCACTATTTTTGCAAAATTAACCTTTAAGTGGCACCGCTATGCCGCGCCGCTAAGCTGCCTTTGCGCATACTCCATTGCTGCGGCGTCGGATGTCTCCAGCATGTTTTCGGCAAAAATACCGTAGCCACGTGTGGGGTCGTTTACAAGCACGTGCGTAACGGCCCCAACAAGCCGCCCGTTTTGTATTATTGGGCTGCCGCTCATGCCTTGCACTATGCCGCCCGTGCTCGTCAATAGGCGTGGGTCGGTTATGTGCACAACCATGTTTCTGTTAGGGTCCTCGCCCATAAGCGACACTTTTTCTATATTTACCGTGTAAAATTGCGGCGTACTGCCAAGTATGGTAGTGTAAATTTGTGCCTCGCCTACCTGTACCTCTTGCGCGTGCGCAACCTCCGCCTCTATGCCTGTAAAATAACTGCTAACATGGCCGTATACGCCCGTGTCGCTGTTAATTGTTATTGTGCCCGTCGGTATACTGCTGACAAATCGGCCTTTAAGCTCGCCCGGGTTTCCGGCATAGCCTACGGTTGCGCCCGTTATTTCAACGTCTACAATCTCGCCCTTTAACAGCGATATAGTGTCGCCTGTGTCCACGTCGTGTATGGAGTGCCCAAGCCCTGCAAAGTGCGAGTTAGACGGGTCTATATAAGTCATTGTGCCTATGCCGGCGGAGGAATCTCG
>CAYJBO010000010.1:22270-51589 GCA_964368295.1 uncultured Bacteroides sp. | reverse complement strand
CAACCGATAATTATGCTTTCAGACAGGCAAACTGTCGGAGGATACGCCAAAATAGCTACGGTTATAAGTGTCGATATACCTAAAATAGCACAGTGTAAAGCAGGCAACAAAATAACTTTTGAAAAAATCAGTGTTGAAAAAGCGCAGGAACTGTATGTAGAAAGAGAACAATATCTCAAAAAAATAAAGAGCATTTACGGCAACAATTTATGCGTAAAACTGCCCGACGATATGGCAGACAGTGCAGTTTGCACTGCCGACATTAAAATTATCAACGACAAAGGCAACACCGTACAAGTAATGCTTAAAAAAGGCGAAACGGCTGTTTTTACACAAGAATAAAATAAAAAACCTACACGGAGGCACTTTATGAAAAACAACAAAAAGAACGACATGTTTGCAAATATAGCTTCTATGAGCCAAGACTTTGCACACAGAGGGCTTGAAAAACCGCCCGTTATGCAAACGCCCGATATCAAACTGACCATGGGTGATTTTGATAATTTAAAGGCGTACTGCCCTAAAAAAATGGACACAAAAGAAGAGCTTTATGCAGAGGTAGAAAAGCAAAAGAAAATATATGCGCCCTTTATGCAAAAGCTTGCGCCAAAGGCCGAAAACTTGCGCATAAAAACGCAGCTTACAGACTTTTTATTTAAGCACGAGGACGACGAGGACTGGCAAAAAATAAAGGTACCTCACTACGACGGGCCTGTTGGCAGGCACACCACTTATTACAAGACTACTTTTACCGCAACACAACAAATGCTGGACAAAGAGAGTTTACACATATGCTTTGACGGAGCAGACTACATAGCAAATGTAATGATAAACGGCAATTTTGTAGGCAGGCACGAGGGCTTTTTTGCAGCGTTTGACTTTGAGTTTAAAAAGTTTGCAAAATTGGGCGACAACGAGCTTTTAATCCGTCTTGAAAACGATGTTGCAATGGTTGCCGGCGGCGATAAGATATACGCCGCAACAGGCATGGGCTTTGACGAGCCTGAGGTTGGCTGGCACCACTGCCCTGCCGGCATGGGCATATTTCAGCGCGTATATATAGAGGCACGCACGGACATTTACATGCAAAATTTGTATGTGCGCACACTGCCAAACAAAAATGATTTTGAGCTTTGGGCAGAGGTTGTAAACACCGAGGCCGTGCAAAAAGACGTAAAATTTAGCTTTAGCGTTTTTGGCCAAAATTTTGATGCTACTATTATTAAAGACGAGGTGTACTCCCCTACTACGTCGCGAGAGATTGGCGTTGGCGACAGCTTAAACGAGGCGCTGACGCGCAAGGACAACTTGCTTGGCGTGCCCGTTGTGTTAAAGCTATTTGGCGGAATAAACTACTTTAAGATACCGTTTTCAATGCAAAACGCAAAACTTTGGGAGCTGGATACGCCTTATCTATACGAGGCACAGCTAAGCGTTTATTCAAACGACATAAAAAAAGACGTGCAGTGCACAGAGTTTGGTGTGCGCACATTTACAATGGACACAGAGAACACCCCCAAAGGCAAAATGTACTTTAACGACAGGCAAATTCGTCTGCGCGGCGCAAACACTATGGGCCACGAACAGCAAGACGTTTACAAAGACGACTACGACCAACTTATAACGGACATTCTGCTCGCAAAAATATGCAACATGAACTTTTTCCGCTTAACTCAGCGCCCTGTACAAGACGAAATTTACCAATATTGTGACATGCTTGGCATTATGACACAAACCGATTTGCCGCTGTTTGGCAAGCTTAGAATAAACCAATTTTGCGAGTGCTTGCGCCAAGCCGGCGAGATGGAGCGCCTTGTGCGCCCACACGCATGCAACATAATGGTAAGCTATATAAACGAGCCCTTCCCAAATGCAGACAACGCACCGCACCGCAATTTGTCACGCACCGACTTGATGTCATTTTTTGAGTGCGCAGATAAAGTGGTGCTGCTTAACAACCCCGACCGTGTTATAAAACACGTGGACGGCGACTACGACCCACCAAGCGTTACAATGCCCGATAACCACTGCTACACCATGTGGTACAACGGCAACGGCATAGACATAGGTGCGCTTAACAAGGGCGAGTGGATGCCCATAAAAAAAGATTGGCACTTTGGCTGCGGCGAGTTTGGCTCCGAGGGCATAGACACGCCCGAGGTTATGCGCAAGTATTACCCTGCACACTGGATTAACACTAAAGGCAGGGAGGCCGAGTGGACGCCAACAGAAGTTACAGGCGCACAGACAGGTAAATTCCACCACTTTTTCTTCGAGACGCCAAAATCTATGGAGGAGTGGGCACAAAAGAGCAGAGCTTACCAGGCCGCAGCGGTTAAATGGCAGACAGAATGCTACCGCCGCAATCCATTGATGGTCTCATTTGCAATACATTTATTTATAGATGCCTTCCCATCAAACTGGATGAAAACCATCATGGACGTAGAGCGCACGCCAAAGCCGGCCTACTTTACATACCGCAATGCGCTAAAACCCATAAGCGTATCTATACGCAGCGATTACCACAAAGTTTTTGGTGGCAGCACAATTAATGTACAGCCCTTTGTGTGTAACGATTTAGACAAAACGCTAAACAACTACACGCTGCTTTACGGCATTGACGAGCTCAATATAGGCGCAACTGCCTCGCCTGTTATAGGCGCATGCACCGCAAATAACATGGGCAACTTAGAGTTTGCTGTCCCCACAGTGGCCGAGCGCACGGCGTACACAATACGTGTTGTACTGCTGGACGAAGACAAAAACACCGTGGACTGGGCAACACATGTCATAGAGGCTTTCCCTGTGACCGAGAGCGCAAAAACAGGCGTTTGCGCATATGGCGATGACGCAATTTCTCTTGTTGAGGACATGGAATATACACAAGACGAAAACTCAAACATCATTATCGTAAGCGATTACTCCGAGTATCTAAGCAGAAAAGAAGACATAGACAAGCGTGTAAACGCCGGAGCAAAGCTTATACATCTAAGGCTTGGCACAGACGTATACGAAATATGTGCACAAAAGCTGGACATTAAATTTAGCGCAATGCTGCCGCTACACTTTGTAAGCAGAGACACCGGCCATATATACACAGACGGCATAAAGGCAGACGACATAAAATACTGGTACGATGAATTGCAAGAGCGCATTGCACCTATATTAATGGACAGCTTTTGCGACGACACCTTTACGCCTATACTATACACAGGAAATGCAAACGAGGCCAAAGAGTGGTCGCGCGCACTTGCCGCTGCCGAAAAGAAAATTGGCGACGGCAAGCTTATAATCTGCCAGGTGGATTTGGTAAACAGGGTAAAATCTAACCCCATCGCAAAAATATTTGCACAAAATATGATAAATTTGTGACATTCAGCACAAATTTATCATAAACAGTTCACAAAAAATCAACATTTCAGATAAAAGTAATACTATGTAACAATTTTCCCATTTAATTTGCAAAAGATTTTGTGTACAATTAATACATCAGAGGTGGCAACACCAAATATAATCTAGGAGGATCTTTATCAATGAAAAAGTTTTCAAAAATTTTAGCATTGGCACTTACACTACTTATCGCATTGTCTATGTTCGCAGCTTGCACAGAGACTGCAGCACCGGCAGAATCCACAGCACCTGCTGAGGGCGATGCAGTTGAGGCTGACGACGCAGAAGAGATGTCTTACGACATGACACTCCGCTGGGTACTTGTATCGGGCGGTGGCAAACAGAAAGATGCAGACATGGTTGCAGAAGAGTTCAACGCACAGTTGCAAGAGTTCTTCCCCGGCCTGACAGTAGAATTTGACTACTGGATGCCTTCTGAATACAAAGAGAGATTTGACCTTGCTATGGCAGGCGGCGAAACTATCGACATCGCATGGAAAGGCTACATGATGAACACATCAGAGTACTTCCAAAGCGGCACATTCGTTGACCTTGCACCTTTTGTTGCAGAAGATGCAGAGATAACAGACGCACTTCCCCAATTCCTATTTGATGCAGCTACTGTTGAGGGCACACTTTGCTACTTGCCAAAATACGAGATGCACCACTGGATGGAAGGCCTTTACACACCTAAAGCCGCTTACGAGGCTTACTTTGACGCAGACGCATTTGCAGCTGCAAACGAAGATTACAGAGCAAACCAAGAGTACCGTCACTACACAGACGCACTTTATGACGTAATTGAGAACTACATGGCAGCAGCAGACGCAGCAGGCGAGCTTGGCAGCGGCTACAGCCCTTACGTTTCAGTTATGGACAACGGTGTTGACATCGTAACAGGCTCACCGGGACTACAAAACGTTGCATTCCCTGTAAGCATGCGTGTGCCTGCTGCAGAAGACGTATGGGATACAACACTTGTAAACCAATACGAGCTTGAGGAAGTTGAAGCTTTCTACGCAAAACTTGCAGAGTGGAAAGACATGGGCTATTTGCGCAACGACCTATTGACACTTGAGAATCCTCGTCAATATGAGAACACAAACGCAGAGGGTGACCTTGTATGGTACCACAACTATGTTAACGAAAATGACCCCGAGCTTGTTGGCGTACACGAGCGCATTGGCTCCGAGCGCGGCTGGGAAACAGATTACAACGTATTGCCTATCGGCACACCTGTTTTGACAAACGGCTCTTCCGATGGTCTTTGCATACCTTACACAGCACAAGATCCCGCTGTTTCTTATGAAGTTATGAAACTTATGTTCACAGACGAGGGCAAAGAGCTACGCAACACTCTTGTTTGGGGCCTTGAGGACGTACACTATACAAAAGTTGACGACAACCGCATAGAGCAACTTGAGGGCTCAGGCCAACTTGAAGAGGACAACTACGGCCTACCTACATGGGGTCTTGGCAATGTTCACCAAACATGGCTACTTCCCTCACAGGCAGACAATCTCTACTCATATTATGATGAGATGGTAACAGCTTCTTTCGTAGCACCTACAATCGGCTTTAACTATGTTCCCGGCGATTTTGACGCAGAGCTTACAAACATCCGCAACGTTTGCGCTATGTATGTTCCGTCATTCAACGCAGGCGACTACACACCTGAGATGTACGACGAGTTCCTTGCAGCACTTGCTGAAACACAAATTGCAGACGTACAAGCAGACATGCAAGCACAACTTGATGCATTTCTTGCAGCTTAATTAAATACTTTTAATTAAATACTGACAGGCAAAACAGTGCTCCGAATATATGAAAGTGTATTCGGAGCACTAAAAAATTGCGGGGAGGACAAAATGAAATCAACATTTAAAAACACATTAAAAACCACCAATAACAGGATGGAAAAGTATAAGGAACAAATAAGCTTATTTCTTCTTTGCGTTCCCGCCATTATATTTACATTTATATGGTCTTATATACCAATGTCTGGCCTTGTGCTTGCCTTTAAAGATTACAACTTTGCAAAGGGCATGTACGGCAGTGATTGGTCTGACCCTATTTGGAAAAACTTCAATATTTTATTCCAGTCAGACGAGCTGTTTCGCATTGTGCGCAACACAGTTGGCTACGCACTTTTAAACATAGTGCTAAGCGCCGTTTGCGGCGTTATACTGGCGCTTTTATTGTTTGAGGTAACAAGCAAAAAAGCAATTAAAACAATACAAACACTTGTTATCTTGCCAAGGTTTTTATCTTGGGTTGTGGTTGGCTTTATCTCCTATGCGCTTTTGCACATAGACAGAGGCGTTATAAACCAAATTATAGTATCTTTTGGCGGCGAGCCCGTCGACTGGTACACAACACTTGGGCCGTGGGTGTTTATCTTGCCGTTCTTTGCAGAGTGGAAAAAGATAGGCGTCGACTCCATCATGTACTATGCGGCGCTTATGTCCATAGACTCTGAGTTGTTTGAGGCGGCAGAACTTGACGGCGCAAATAAATTCCAAAAAATATGGCACATTTCCCTGCCGTCCGTAAGCGGTATTATGATAATTCTCACAATACTTGCATTCGGTAGCATTTTTAGGGGAGACTTCGGCCTGTTCTATCAAATACCACGAAATGTCGGCATATTATACCCCGTTACAGACGTTATAGATACTTACGTTATAAGGGGCATGACTAGCGGCTCTTACACAATACCTGCCGCCGTTGGCTTAATACAATCTTTTGTTGGCCTGATATGTATTGTCGGCACGAACTTAGTTGTGAAAAAAATCGATCCGGAAAAATCATTATTCTAAAAAGTAATAATGCGGATTTTAATTATATTATTGCAAAAACCGAATACGTGCTTTTATAAAAAAAGCAGAACGGAGAAAAAACTTTATGAAAAAGCGAGACAATAAAATTAGCAAGATAATAGCATTTTTACTGCTTGCCTATGCAATTATTTTCTTTTTGCTACCCATGCTACTTGTTGTATCTGTCTCTTTTATGGAAGAGCAAGAAATTATAAACAGCGGTTTTAAACTTATACCTGAAAAATTCTCACTGCAAGGATACGAGCTTATTTTTGCAGACCCAAGCACTATTTTAACAGCGTACGTTGTAACTGCCCTACAGGCGTTTCTCGGCACATTTATATCCGTGCTTGTAATGTCAATGTGCGCATACCCGCTGTCACGCAAAAGTTTTAAACTGCGCAACATCATAATGTTTTATATATTTTTTACTATGCTTTTCAGCGGCGGCATGGTTCCAACGTACATACTAAACACAAGGTACTTAGGGCTTAAAAACAACTTTTTAATATACATTTTGCCCGGCGTTGTGGGTGCGTGGTACGTTATAGTTTTGCGCACGTTCTTTAATCAGCTGCCCGAGGCGCTTATAGACGCCGCAAAAATTGACGGCGCTAAAGAGATGCGTATATTCTTCCAGATAGTTGTTCCGCTCTCAAAACCCGTTATAGCAAGTATATCCCTACTTATTTTGCTCGACAAATGGAACGACTGGATGACAAGCTTTTTATACATAACCGACGAGGAATTATTTACCCTGCAGTACTTGCTGCAGCGGCTACTCGAAAAGATTGAGTTTGTTAAATCCATGGCGCAAGAGGCGCTGGGTGCGGGCGTAGACATAGCCACAGAGGACTTACCGGGCGAGAACATGCGCTTTGCGATGAGCGTTGTTGCCGCAGGCCCGATGATGCTTATATTCCCATTCTTCCAAAAATATTTTGTAAAAGGTCTCTCCGTTGGCTCGGTTAAAGGCTAACCTTTGCAGCATACAAAAAGTATTAACCGCAATACGTAAAATTTAGATGTTTTTAGGGGCACGCTTATGTTTTAAAGTCAAAAAAATGCGCGTAAACGCAATTGAGAGACTTAATGCATAAGCGTGCCTTTTTTTTTATAACTATATAAATAAAAGGAGCACTAATTATGCCAAAATTTGAGCCTACGTTTTCCTCATTGCGCAAATTTAAATGCCCCGAATGGCTACTGGATGCAAAGTTTGGAATTTGGAGCCACTGGGGGCCGCAAAGTGTGCCAATGGCAGGCGACTGGTATGCACGCAACATGTATATCGAAGGACACGAGCAATACAATTTTCACGTAAGAAACTACGGTCATCCGTCAAAGTTTGGGTACAAAGACATATGCAAACTCTGGCGAGCAGAAAACTTTAACCCCGGCGAGTTAATGGCGCTTTACAAAAAGGCCGGCGCACGCTATTTTATGGCACAGTCCACGCACCACGACAATTATTTTAACTACGACTCTGACATAAACCCAATGAACAGCGTAAAAGTAGGCCCCGGCAAAGACATATGCGCCCTGTGGCAGGCGGCGGCAAAAGAGCAAGGCATGTACTTTGGCCTGACTGAGCACCTCGGTGCGTCTTATTCTTGGTGGCGCACAAATAAATACTGTGACTCATACGGCCCATACAAAGGCGTGCCTTACGACGGCAACGACCCCGAAAACAAGGAATATTACTACGATAATTACGAGCACAAGGGCGACATAAACTCGATTAAGCCATGGTACACCACAAACAAAAAATTCCACGAATACTGGCTTAAATGCGTCACAGAAATGATTGATAAATTTACTCCCGACGTGCTTTACTCTGACGGCGGACTGCCTTTTGGCGAGCACAACGGAAGGGTTGGCCCATACAGCAGTACGGAGGACGCACTTTACGATGTGGGACTTAAGGCTGTTTCGCACCTTTATAATAAGTCGTACGAAAAACACGGTGACGAGCGCTGCGTTTACCTGCAAAAAGACACGAGACCCGAGGTTTACACAATTGGTGTGCTCGATATTGAAAAGAGCCAACTGCCTGAGATTTCAGAGCACCCATGGCACACCGACACATGCATCGGCCACTGGTTTTACGACTCTAAACACAAGTGGAAGACGCCCGACCAAATTATTGAGATGCTCATTGACATTATATCTAAAAACGGCATGATGCTTTTAAATGTACTGCAAAGGCCCGACGGTACCATAGACGACGAGGCTCGATGGATACTTGAGGAGCTTGCCGATTGGTTTGACATTTGTGGCGAGGCCGTACACGGCACAAGGCCGTTTCGCATATTTGGCGAGGGCGACACAAGGGTGTTGATAGACGGTTTTCGTGAGGACAAGACGGCTTTTAACTCGTCTGACTGGCGCTTTACTAAAAAGGACAGCACCCTTTACGCTTTTATGATGCGCCCTGCCGAAAATGGCGTTGCCGTTATTAAAAGCCTCACCCCTAGCGAAGCCGTAAAAGATGTTACACTTTTAGGCTTTGGAAGGCTTGAATACACGCAGAGCTTTGGGACACTGTGCGTTAAACTTCCACAAAAAATGCCGACAGAATACACAAACTGCCTTAAAATTGAACTTTAATTAAAACCGGCATAAAACACTTGCTTTTTTGCATTAAATATGATATAATTTTTTAGCAATCGTGAAATTGCGGTGCATTGCACCTTTATACAATGGTTGTGATGGACGCATGTCAAAAAATATGCTCCCGATGTCAAAACCAGAGAGAGGTGAAAGAAGTGAAAGAAGGCATACATCCTAAATATGAGGCTGCTAACGTAGTATGTGCTTGCGGAAACAAGTTTGAGACTCGTTCTACAAGAGAGAACATCCACGTTGAGGTTTGCGCTAAGTGCCACCCGTTCTACACTGGCAAACAAAAATTGGTAGATACAGGCGGACGTGTTGACCGTTTCAGAAAACGTTTCAATTTAGACGAAAAATAATTTTTATCAGAGCAAAGGGTGGTTTTTTAGCCGCCCTTTGTTTTGTTGTATTTAAAAAAGGGGGTCAATCTATGCAGACATACCGCACTATCAGCGGCGTTTCTACCGCCACTATTACCGAAAAAAAGTCCGAATTTATAAGCGTGGCCTCTTTTGTTGATACACAGAGCGCTGCGCTTGAGTTTATACAGGACATACGCAAACAAAACAAAGACGCCGCACACAACGTGTTTGCATACGTACTGCGCGAAAACTCGTGCTCTCGCCACTCGGACGACGGTGAGCCCTCTAAAACTGCTGGACTGCCAACGCTAGACGCCATTATCCACGCCGATTTATGCGACTGCATTGTAGTTACAACAAGGTATTTTGGCGGCACACTTTTAGGCACGGGCGGCCTTGTAAGGGCGTACTCAGCAGCGGCAAAAAATGCACTTGAGTGCGCTAAAATTGTGACAATGAGCTCGCTTGTTAGGTGCAGTGCCATCATTGCATACCCCCTGTACGAGCAGGCAAACAGGCTTATAACACTAAACGGCGCCGTGCCCGAGGAGCCCGTTTTTACAGATAGCGTAACTATAAACTTTGTATTCCCTGCCGGAAAAGAGGATTTTTTCTCCTCTTGCCTGCAAGAACTATGCAAAGGCTGCGCAAAGCTGAGTTTTTCTACTCCTTTTTACGCACCTTTTTAACCAAAACACATAAAATTTTATTTTTACAAAAAAAATTAACTATTTTAAAGGATTTTTGCAACTTAAGTCGTATAAAGTATATAGAGAAAAAATCTGACGCTAAAAAGGGGGATTTTTGTGGAACAAGACAGCATAAGAAAACGTGTAGAGCAAGAAGAGCACATGCTTTTATGTGGCAGTGCCTCTTTTAGTGATAACAGCATAGGGCGTGCAAAGGCCGAGACGCCTTGCAGCATACGCACTTGCTACCAACGTGACCGAGACCGCATCATCCACTGCGAGGCATTCCGTAGACTAAAACAAAAAACTCAAGTGTTTTTATCGCCCGAGGACGACCACTACAGGACAAGGCTTACGCACACCCTTGAGGTGAGCCAAATTGCACGCACTATGGCACGTGCCCTGCGCTTGAACGAGGACTTAACCGAGGCTATTGCACTTGGGCACGACCTTGGACACACACCGTTTGGCCATGCCGGAGAGCGTGCGCTAAACACCTTAAACCCCGATGGCTTTAGACATTTTGAGCAGAGCGTGCGAGTTGTTAGCGCACTTGAAAAACAAGGCGACGGGTTAAACCTATCCTTTGAGGTTTTAAACGGTATAGAGCGCCATACAAAGGGTGAGCCGGCCATCACAGGCGAGGGCGTGCTCGTGCACTTTGCCGACAGAATAGCATACATGAACCATGACATAGAGGACGCCATTAGCGCGCGTGTACTGAGTGCAAGCGACTTACCAAAAGACGTTGTAGCCGCTTTGGGCGACACAAAATCTAAGCGCATCACCTCATTGATCACAGACATCGTCACAAACAGTGACGGCGCAAAAATTACAATGTCTGCGCCTGTGCATGAGGCTTACATGGCACTGCACGCATTTATGTACAGCACTGTTTATGTGGATAAAGTGGCAAAAAAAGAAGAGCAAAAAGTGGGCGGTTTAATTACCCATTTATACGAATATTTTTTAAAGAAACCAGAAAAAATGCCCGTTTTTTACAGAAATATTATAGATAGCGACGGCGAACACCGAGCGGTAACCGACTATATATCCGGCATGAGCGACGCGTATGCCGTACGTGTTTTTGAGGCACTCTACGTGCCAAAAAATTGGCAGGTTATGCTGCCCGGCGATTAACTTAAACTTATTATTTTTATGGGGGTGCATCTGCCACGATATCAAAGGATTACATATCACAGCTTGTAGAGCGCTGTGACATAGTAGACACAATACAGAGCTACGTACCGCTTAGAAATAAAGGGCGCACTCACTCAGGGCTATGCCCTTTCCACAACGAAAAAACGCCTTCTTTTACAGTTTACCCGGATTCGCAGTCGTTTTATTGCTTTGGCTGTGGCGCAGGCGGCGATGTAATCTCGTTTGTAAAGCGCATCTCAAACCTCGATTATGTAGAGGCGATTAAACTGCTGGCGCAAAGGGTTGGCATGGCCCTTCCCGACGAGGACGACAGTGCCGGCAAAATGCGCATGAGGGTACTCTCGTGCAACAAAGACGCCGCAAGATACTTTTTTAACTGCATGAACAGCGATGAAATGGGCGGACGTGTTGCAAGAGGTTATTGGCGCAAGCGCGGCCTTAGCGACACAACTATAAAGCAGTTTGGCCTTGGGTATGCGCCCGAGTCTTACCATATATACAACCACCTAAAAAAGCTTAGCTACACGGACGAAGAGCTTATAAACTCCGGCATGTTTAGGCGCAGCAACAACAATAACGACGTTTACACTATATTTGCAAAACGTGCCATGATACCTATTTTTGACGTGCGGGGCAATGTTATAGCCTTTAGCGGCAGACAACTTTTTGACAACCAGCGCGGCAAGTATGTAAACAGCTTTGAGTCTATTATATACAAAAAGAGCAAGACCGTTTTTTTACTCAACTTTGCAAAGAAGTCAAAAAACAAAAAATATCTGCTGTGTGAGGGCAACCTCGATGCCATCTCTTTGCATCAGGCGGGCTTTGACACCGCTGTTGCGGGCTGTGGCACGGCTCTCACTCAAGAGCAAGTGCGCATATTGTCCGATTACGCCGAGGAGATTGTGCTTTGCTACGACTCGGACGGGCCGGGCAAAGCCGCTACCGCAAAGGCGCTTAAACTCTTTGAGTCATCGCCGGCAAAGGTGTCTGTTATAGACATGCAAGATGCAAAAGACCCCGACGAGTTTTTGCAAAAATTCGGCAAAGAGAAGTTTAGCATGCTGCTGACAGGCTCTTCAAACGCAATTGAATACAAGCTTTCTCAGGCTAGGGCAAAGCACGACATTGCAACGGCCGACGGGCGTGTAGCCTACCTAAAAGAGGCCACAAACATACTGGCCGGCCCTATCTCTGCGGTAGAGCGCGACGTTTATGCAAGCAGGCTTGCCGAGGAGACCGACGTCGAAAAAAAGGCAGTGCTCTCACAGATATCAAGCGCTGTTGGCACACGTGTGCGCTACGAAAAGAAAGAGCGAGAGCGCAGGCTGCTAGAGGGCGGCATGAGCGCACGTGTTAATTTATCGCCTGCGCAAGATGCGAGAAAGACGCTTGGCGTTGCATTTGCAGAGCAGCAGCTCATAGGCGCAGTTTTACAGCGGCCGGAGTACATGGACATACTTGAAAGCGTTTTGACGCCTGAGGATTTTATTAGCGAGGACATGGCAAAAACGTACGAAAAAATGCTTGAATTTAACGGAGAGCATATAGATTTAGCACTTTTGGGCGATGAGCTTCCCGATGAGACCATAAACTTGCTAAGCAAAATTTTGGCACAAAACTACGACGTTGCTATAAGCGAAAAAGATTTAGACCTTTACATAGACAGGATAAAATCTTCTACAAAGCAGAGCGACAGTGCCGCCGAGAAATCGGCGAGCGAGCTTGCAGATTATTTAAGCAAGCTAAAAGAGAAAAAGAGCTGACACTTAACATCCACAGCTTGTGCTGCTGCAACTGCCGCAAACTACTGGCTGTGCACAGCAAAAAATGCACAAGAATGTGTTAATTTAAAATTAAAGGCAACTAAAATTTACAGTGCGCAAATTGATAAACCACTTGCCTTTATACCGCATCGACTACTATAAAAATCCCCACACGCCGCTTTTGGGGGTTTTACACATCAAGGGCGTTGGCCTGCAAAAATTTGTCAACGGCTTTACATCACTATACTTTGTATAGCGGCAGAACGGAGAATAATATGGGCGACAACAAAAAACACATAATTCAAAATCTAATTGATACAGGCAAGCGCAATGGGCGCATAACAACTAAAGAAATAAACGATGCGTTGACTGAAATTGGCTTTGAAGTAGAGCTTGTAGACCGCATTTACGAGATGCTTGAGACAAATAACATAGAGATAGTAGACGAGGCCGACAGCGGCGTTGAAGAGTTTACACTGACAGAGGAAAACGTAGAAGTTTTGCAAACTGCACTTGGCGCAGAGGGCGTAAACATAGACGACCCCGTTAAAGTTTACTTAAAAGAGATAGGCAGGGTGCCCCTATTATCGCTAGAGGAAGAAATAAACCTAGCCGAGACAATTCAGGCCGGTGGCCCTGCAGGCGACCGTGCAAGGCAGCGCCTATCCGAGGCAAACTTGCGCCTTGTTGTTTCAATTGCTAAGCGCTACGTGGGCAGGGGCATGCAGTTTTTAGACCTTATTCAAGAGGGAAACTTAGGCCTTATCAAGGCAGTTGAAAAGTTCGACCACACAAAAGGGTTTAAATTTTCTACATATGCAACTTGGTGGATACGCCAGGCAATAACACGTGCCATTGCAGACCAAGCCAGAACCATCCGCATACCCGTGCACATGGTAGAGACTATCAACAAGGTTAAAAAAGTATCCAGCCAGCTATTGCACCGCAACGGCCACGAGCCAACTGCAGACGAAATTGCATTAGAGCTCGACATGCCCGTCGACAGAGTGCGTGAGATAATGCGTGTCGCTCAAGAGCCTGTCAGCCTTGAAACTCCTATCGGCGAGGAAGAGGACAGCCATCTTGGCGACTTCATCCCGGACGACGATGCGCCTGTGCCCGCAGAAGCCGCCAGCCAAACACTGCTAAAAGAGCAGCTGTCTGAGGTGCTAAAAAGCTTAACACCAAGGGAGGGCAAAGTGCTTAGTTTGCGCTTTGGCCTTGACGACGGAAGACCGAGAACTCTTGAGGAAGTTGGCAAGGAGTTTAACGTAACACGTGAGAGGATACGCCAAATAGAGGCAAAGGCCCTGCGCAAATTACGCCACCCCAGCCGCAGCAAAAAATTGCGCGACTTTTTAGACTAAACTAAAATTATTGATGTACACTGCCGCTTATTATGCACAGCGGCAGTATATCTTCTCTTACGGCCGCACTTATATACGGCGGCCGCAAGGTTAACGCACAAAACAACACGAAAGGAAATTAAATTTATGCACATAACACAAGAGTCTGACTACGCTGTGCGCATTGTATACTGCCTTGCGCAGTGCGGCTGTAGACGCGACGCACGCTCTATAAGTGAGCAAATGTGTGTAACATTGCGGTTTTCGTTAAAAATATTAGGCAAGCTTGTGTCAAGCGGCATTGTGTCCAGCTACAAGGGCAACAAGGGCGGATACGAGCTTGCAAAGCCCCCAAAAGATGTAACTTTGCTAGAGGTAATAACAGCGGTTGAGGGGCCTTACAAGCTGTCGCGCTGTGTTGGAAACACCGACGCCTCCGGGTGCAATTTTGGCGATGTCAGCGGCTGTGCGTTTAGATATGTATTTAACGATATAAGCCGTGATATTAACGAAAAATTGGCGGCGGTTAATTTTGAGACAATTTTAAATAGAGCCGCAGAATAGACACGATATTCTGCCTTTTTATCAATATCTTTTCAGCGCAAAATAATATCAGTATTCAGTTTTTTATTTATACATGCAATTTATCATTTTTATTCCTCGCAAAAAATGGCCTAATTTTTAACTATTAAATAAATAGGCCCTTATTTTTGCGATAAAACTTGATAAATTATTTGCAAAAAATAAAAAATGTGATAATATATTATTATAAAGTATTTGCTGTTATAATAAATGTCGATACATGTGGCGAAAAGAGTACTACTAACATGTAAATATACATAATAATAGCATAGTATTACTATATAATTTGCACATTTAATGTGTACATAATAATTAGGAGGTTTTTTATATGGGACTAATAAAAGCAATTACAGGTGCCGCCGGCGGCGTATTGGCCGATCAATGGCTCGAATACTTTTACTGTGACGCCTTGGACTCCGACGTTCTTGTTAGCAAGGGCGCAAAAAGGACTTCAGGCCGCAGCTCTAACACTAAAGGCGAGGAGAACATCATTTCAAACGGCTCTCAAATCTCGGTAAACGAGGGTCAATGTATGATAATTGTCGAAAACGGCAAAATTGTAGAGATTTGTGCCGACACAGGCAACTTTACATACGACTCCTCTACTGAGCCATCGCTGTTTTACGGCAACCTCGGCTCAAATATAATCGACACATTTAAAAGCATAGGCAAACGTTTTACGTTTGGCGGACAGCCTGCAGCAGACCAAAGGGTTTACTTTTTTAACACAAAAGAAATTATAGGCAACAAATACGGCACAGCTAACCCTGTTCCTTTCCGTGTTATAGACAAAAACATTGGCCTTGACATGGATATCGGTATCCGCTGCTTTGGCGAGTACTCTTACAAAATTGTTGACCCAATGCTGTTTTACACAGAAGTTTGCGGCAATATTTCAGACGATTACTTGCGCACTGAAATTGACAGCCAGCTAAAGACAGAGCTTATGACAGCTTTGCAACCTGCATTTTACAAAATATCTGAAAAAGGCATTCGCTACAGTGCACTTACAGGCCACACATACGAAATTGCCGAGGCTTTGAACGATGTTTTGTCTGAGAAATGGACTAAACTGCGCGGCATTAAAGTACATTCTTTCGGCGTAACTTCTGTAACTCCTGTTAAAGAGGACGAGGAGAGAATTAAAGAATTGCAACTTAACGCCACACTTCGCAACCCAACTATGGCGGCGGCACACCTTGTTGGTGCACAGGCACAAGCAATGCAAGACGCAGCCAAAAACGAGGGCCAGGGCTCATTTATGGCGTTTGCAGGCATGAACATGGCACAGGGTGCAGGCTCTAACGCCGCAAACCTATTTGCTATGGGCGGCCAACAACCCGGCTACGGCCAACAGCAACAACCGGCTGCACCGGCTGCACCGGCTGCACCGGCAGCGCCTGCGGCAGGCGGCTGGGGCTGTGCTTGTGGTAAATCGGGCAATATGGGCAAGTTCTGCAACGAGTGCGGCAAACCAAAACCGGCTGATGCCGAGGGTTGGAACTGCTCTTGCAGCGCCGTAAATAAGGGCAAATTCTGCTCTCAATGCGGCAAGCCAAAACCGGCCGACGCCCTACTATACCGCTGTGACAAGTGCGGCTGGGAGCCTGAAGATCCAAAAACACCGCCTAAATTCTGCCCAGAGTGCGGCGATATATTTAATGAGAGCGATGCAAAGAAATAAAATGCTAAATTTTTAGCCTTTTTTGCAAAAACACTTGATTTTTTCTTCAAAATTTGGTATTATAACTTAGTAATTTAAATAGGAGGAGGTGCAGATTATGGCAAAATGCGATTGCTGTGGCAAAGGTGTATCCTTTGGCATTAGAATTTCTCACTCACACAGACGCACAAACCGCACATGGAAACCAAACGTAAAAAGAGTAAAAGCTGTGGTAAACGGTTCTTCTCGTTATATCCACGCCTGCACCCGTTGCATGCGTTCAGGCAAAGTTACAAGAGCTGTTTAAAATTATATTTAAAGTTTTTGTGCCACGACCTAAGGCATTTAACCGGTAAAGAACAAAAAAGTCTTTCGCATTAGCGAAAGGCTTTTTTGCTATACTTTTTTACTAATTACACTTTACTGCGCACGCTCAATGCGCTAAAAAGCTACAATACCCTCACCGTTGCTGCCTAGATTTATAAAAAAATATGTATCTTTTATATTGCTTTTACATATAATAGTATGCACACCCTGCATTTTATGAATAAATAGACTGTATTTGTGCAAACTAACAGCAGTAATTTTATTGAAAGGAAGCAATTAAAATGACAATATTTTACAAAATATGCATAGCGCTAATCATAGTGGGCGGCATAAACTGGGGCCTTATAGGCATTTTAAACTTTGATTTAGTGGCATGGCTATTTGGCGGCGCGCAAACATTCCTATCACGCGCAGTATATACTCTTGTAGGTATAGCCGCAATTTGTAGTATTCCCTCTCTATTTACCAATATGGACGGGCAAAAACAAACAAGCGCGCAAAACTAGTGTTTAACGTGCCTGTAAAAAAGTCGGCGGTGCAATTTTTGCGCCGCCGACTTTTTTTATTGTGCTTTAGTATATTTCTCTAAAAAATATTATTAAGTGTATATTTTTACCAAACATTACAAATACTATTTTTACAGGTAATAACTGGTGAGGTTAAACATAAAATATACACTGAAATGGAGATTTAAATGAAAGCAACCGGTATAGTTAGAAGAATTGATGAGCTAGGCAGAGTGGTAATACCTAAGGAAATACGCCGTACGCACTTAATACGTGTAGGGGACCCCCTCGAAATATATGTATCTAACAACAACGAGGTAATATTTAAAAAATACAGCCCCCTTGGAGAACTTGCAGAGCACGCCCAAAATTATGTAGATGTGACATCTAAGAGCACAGGGCTGTGCTTAATTGTTACAGACAAAGACAATGTTATAGCCGCACATAGCGGCGCTAAGGAGCTATTG
Organism: uncultured Bacteroides sp.; assembly: GCA_964368295.1. Taxonomy (GTDB): domain Bacteria; phylum Bacillota; class Clostridia; order Oscillospirales; family Ruminococcaceae; genus Ruthenibacterium. Next base: position 33,895 of record CAYJBO010000010.1, on the reverse strand, counting down.
CAATGCCGTTTGAGCGCAGAGTACGAGAGAACGCTTGAGTTAAGGCGCACACAGGACATAAGCGAAAGCCCTGTGCACATATGCAAAAATGCCGAGTGCGAGGCAATTTGTATTGCACCAATAATGTGCAACGGTGATATTATAGGCAGTGTTGCGCTCGTTTGCCCCTGCGACAGCACACAAGGGCAGGCGGCCTTTGCGGTGGACAAAAACAGCGCTATTGCATTTGTGCACGTTGCGGCAAGCGTGCTTGGCAAGCAGCTCGAAGATTGAGCATGCTCACGCACTACCCTGCCCCCCCTTGAGCAAGCAAAGCAACCGCCTGTCGGAAATGCCGACAGGCGGTTGCTTTTTTAATATCAAACACTGTATGTAGTATAAGCCTGCGCCGGTTTATAAGACAAGGCAAAGTTAACCTAATTGCCGCAAACTGCTTATTTAAGCACCCAGAGTAAAAATTAAAACTACTTGTGCTTTTGCGTTTGTGCATCTAAGCTGCTGTCATAAATAACATACTGGTTTCTGCCACTGTTTTTAGCCTTGTACAACGCTATATCTGCCCTGTTAATCAACGTGTATACATCAAATTCGTCGGACGGAACGGCGCTGTAAACACCTATGCTCAGCGTTACAACTTTTTCGTTTGTAACGTGTTCAATCGCCATTTTTTGCATGTCCTTTTGTATGCGCCTTGCCGTGAGCACCGCCCCGTTTATGTCTGTGCCGGGCATTAAAACAACAAACTCCTCGCCGCCGTACCTAAACACATTCTCCGAGCCATTGCGCACACTATTTACAAGCGTCTGTGCTACACTCTTAAGGCAAGCATCGCCTGCTACATGCCCAAAATTATCGTTATACTGTTTAAAAAAGTCTATGTCTATCATTAAAACGGCAATGTCTTGCCCGTTTTTCTTCACCTCGTCCCAGCTTAGCTCTAACATTTTGCCAAACGCATACCTGTTTAGCACACCTGTCAGCGCATCGGTCATGGACGTCTTTTCGAGCTGCTTGTTTAACAGCTCTAGCTTTTTGTTTGTGCCCTGTAAGCTCTTGTTAACTTGCTCCAGTGTTAGCTCCTGCAAAAACATATTTGTCCTGCTGTTATAGCACGGCACGCACACAAACAGCGTTGCAACAAACATAAACAGCAAGTTGAGCACGGCATGCGCAACATGGTCGGATGTAATTTGTGATGGATTGCTATTATGCATATAAGCTACAAGCGAAACGGCTGAAATATTGCCAATCAGTAAAACAGCAATAGTTGTTTTATAGCTGACGTATATTATAGACGAAATAACAAGCATCATCGCTGTTAAAACAATATTTTGCGACAGCGCCATCGCCGCCAAAGACTCGGCAGCAGTCGTCATTAAAGCGAGGCCTAAATAAGACAGAATAAAAATAGTGTCTACTACTTTGCGGTGCTTTTTAAATATGTTGCGCTTATAAAGCAAAAATACTACGGCTAATACAAACGACACTACTATTGCCGTAATATAGAGCTCAAAGTATAAAAATTCAAACAATCTATCGCCGAGGCGCACTAGTTGAAACACCAAAATAAAAACCATGACCAATAATACGCCTAATGTCATCGGCAAAAACATTGCCAAATTATGGCGCGCGCAGTACTCATCATACCTATCTCTGTATTGTTCTGAAACTTTTACCGGTCTAAAAATATTCATTCGTACCCTCACTATAAAATTAATACGCCGTGTGCTAATATATACATCGTCCAAAAAACGTTTTTATTAAGCCGTGCCGAGCTAAGCTAAGCCAATTCGACACAATACAAAACGGATCCAAATTGTATCTGCTTGCTTAAAATCACCCAACATCAAACCTACTGCTGTAAAGCCCTTTGTAAAAGGCACCGTTTGCCATAAGCTCCTCGTGCGTGCCCTGCTCTTCAATCTGCCCATCTTTAACCACTACAATCTTATCTGCCGTTTGTATGGTAGACAGCCTATGCGCCACAACAAAACTTGTCCTGTCATGCATAAGCTTGTCAAAAGCTGCCTGCACCAGCATCTCCGTCCTTGTGTCAATGCTGCTAGTCGCCTCGTCAAGTATTAGCATATCCGGCTCGCAAAGCATAATCCTAGCAATGCACAAAAGCTGTTTTTGCCCTGCGGATAAATTGCCGCCGCCCGTTCCAATCACTGTGTCGTAGCCGTTTGGCAGCCTTTTAATAAAGCTGTGCGCATGTGCCGCCTTTGCAGCATTTACAATTTGCTCTTGCGTTGCGTTTGGCCTGCCGTATGCTATGTTGTCCCTAACAGATACATTTTTCAGCCACGTGTCCTGTAAAACCATGCCGTACATGCCCCTAAGCGCAGAGCGCTTATAATTAGTGCTGTCGGTGTCGTCTACATAAATTGCACCCTTGTCAACCTCATAAAAGCGCATTAGCAAGTTTATAAGTGTTGTTTTTCCACACCCTGTTGGGCCAACTATTGCAATGCGCTCTCCCGGTTTTGCTGATATGCTAATGCCTTTAAAAAACGGCTCGCCTTTTTTATAAGAGAACCAAATGTCATCGACGTCTACCTTGCCCTTGCAATCCACCTTGTCTATCGCGTCACTCTTGTCGGGCGCCTGAGTTTCTGCGTCTATTACCTCGTAAATTCTCTTTAAGCCAGCCACGGCACTTTGAACCTGTGTAAGCACGCCCGAAACCTCATTAAAAGGTTTTGTGTACTGGTTAGCGTACGTTAAAAACGATGTGAGCTGGCCTATCGACATGCCACCGTTTACCGTTACAATAGCGCCTATAACGCCCACAGCCGCGTAAACAATGGCGTTTACAAAGCGTGTGCCGGGATTTGTCACAGACGAGTAAAACGTGCTTTTAACTCCGCTGTTATATATCTCGTCTGTCAGCTCGTCAAACTTGCGTATGCTCTCACCCTCGTACCCAAACGCATGCACAAGTGAGTGCGCAGGCACAACCTCATTTACATACGCCGATATTTGCCCCTGTGCGGCAGAGTAGCTTTTAAAGTAGCGAGATGTACGCCTAGCCATAAAGCTTGCAAACAGTATAGACAGCGGCGTAACACACACAACCACAGCCGCAATGGCCGGGTTTAGCACAATCATAACAACAAGCGTGCCGCATATCGTGGCAACGCCGGGCAGTAATTGCACAAGACCCTGCCTAAATCCCTCCGCCACGGCGGTGGAGTCGTTGACAATCCTGCTCATCAAGTCGCCATGCGGGTTTGTGTCAATGTAGCTTAGCGGCACATTGTTAAGCGTGTCAAATACATTATTGCACAAATCTTTTGCCACGTAAGACGAGAGCTTTGTTGTGCTTACACCCATTGCCCACTGCGCCAAACTTGCGGCAATAGCAAGTGCGGCTATCAGCGCCATACACACTAAAATTTGCTGTGTGTCTACGTTGTCCACTCCCACTGCGGCATCCACTGCATTTCCTATTAAAACGGGTATCAGCAGCGTAAACATGGCATACATTATCGAGGACAAAAAGGACATTACAAGCAAAAATTTATATGGTTTTAGCTGTGCCAGCAATCTTATTAAGGCTGTTTTAGTCTTCATTTTTAACCGCCTCCTCATCGCTGCTTTTTTTGCTCTTTCCCACAGCTGCCTCGGCCATGCTGTGTGCTTTTTCATCGCCATCTATGCCTTGAGACTCGCAAATTTCTCTGTACACTTCACACTCTTTTATAAGCTGTGCATGTGTGCCTATCCCAACCGCTATGCCGTCGTCAAGAACAAGTATTTTATCGGCATGCTTTATGCTCTGTGCACGCTGTGTAACCATCACAAGCGTTGTGCCCGTGCCCAGCTCTCGCAATGCCTTTAACAGCTTTGCTTCCGTTGCGTAATCCAGTGCACTTGTGGCATCGTCCAATATTAGTATTTGCGGTTTTGCAATGAGTGCCCTTGCAATACTTAGGCGCTGTTTTTGCCCACCCGACAGGTTCTTTGCGCCCTCCTCAACGAGAGCGTCAAGCTTTTTATCCTTTTTTTCTACAAACTCTTTGCCCTGAGACATGCTTAACGCCGCCCATAGCTCACTGTCGTCTGCGTCTATTTTACCAACGTGCAAATTACTGCGCACTGTGCCGCTAAACAGGCGGGTATACTGCTCTACCACCGACATTTTAGCGCGCAAATCTTTTAACGTGTAATTTTGCACGTCTACCCCATCCACAAAAACACTGCCGCCATCAACATCATAGTTGCGCAATAAAAGCCGTATAATCGTAGATTTTCCTGAGCCCGTACCGCCAATAATGCCAAGTGTCTCGCCCTTATTTAAGCTAAAATTAATGTCCGACACTGCCTCTTGGCTTTTTTCATTATATTTATATGCAACGTTTTTAAACTGTATGCACGGTGCATTTAACTCTTCTTTCGCACTGTTTTCCACGTGCTGCATGCTGCTTTCAATATCTAAAATTTGCTCGACGCGCTTTGCGCTCGCTATGGCCCTTGTGCAAATTACTACAACATTGGACAGCACAAAAAGCGCAAGCATTGTTTGAATCATATAGTTTGCAAGCGCAAAAATTTCGCCTTGCTCCAGCGCACCTGTGTTTACGTAAAAGCCGCCAAGCCACAATATTGCTATAATTGCCGCATTGACAAGCGCATACACAAGCGGATTTAATAGAGCCGAGAGCTTGCCAACACGTATATTTGTATCAGTCAGCTCGTCGTACTGCTGGGTAAATTCTTCTTTTTGTGCAGCCTGACGTGAAAACGCACGTATTACACGCACGCCTGACAGGCTCTCGCCCACGATGCGCGATACATTGTCCTGTTGTTTTTGAATAAGCGCAAAAATAGGCACGCTTTTTTTCATAATAAAATAGATAATAAACAGGACAATAGGAGTAAACACAACAAATATGAGGCCGATTTCGACACTTATATAAAGCGACATTAAAACAGAGCCTATAATTAAAAACGGTGCCCTAATGGCAAGGCGTATTGCAATATTAATGCCAGTTTGCACCTGAGTTGCATCGTTTGAAAGGCGTGTAATAAGCGTGCTTGTGCCAAGGGTAGAATGCTCTTTTTGCGATAAATTTGTTATGTGTAAAAAGAGCTTGCGGCGCAGCGTGCGCCCAAACCCAAACGCACAAACCGCCGCGCAGTACTGGCAAATAAGCGCAAACAAAAAGCCAAGCGCCCCCAAAAACAGCATAAAAAGCCCGCGCGATATTATATAATTTACATCGCCGTTTTTAATGCCTGTGTCTATAATATCCGCCGCAATCACAGGTATAAAAAGCTCCATAACGGCCTCTGCAAGCTTAAAAGCAGGGCCAAGCACAAGCTGTTTTTTATAGCCCTCAAAGCAAGAAGATAATTTTTTCATGTACTACTCCCAAAATGCATTTATATAAAATTATTAGTGTTATTAACACACATCACTTGTGATATTTTGTGCCCGAATTAATTGAAAACGCCCTGTAAATTTGCTCTAGCAACATCACACGTGCAAGCTGATGCGGAAACGTCATCTTGCTCATAGACATTTTATGCGCCGCCGCTTTTACAACGCTTGGCGCAAGCCCGTGCGACGAGCCTATAACAAAAGTTATATCAGACACGCCGGCGTTTGCACTACTGCTAAAAAAATCTGCAAATTCAACGCTCGTACGCTGTTTTCCCTCAATGCACATAGCCGTTATAACGGAGTTTTTAGGCACTGCCGCCATTATAGAAACAGCCTCTTTTTCAAGCGCCTTTTGCACTAAAGCCTCCGACATTTTCTTTTCGTCTGTGTGCGCCTCTTGTATCTCTACTACTTTTATTTTACAATATGCACCGAGACGTTTTACGTACTCCGCCGCGGCATTCTCGTAATATTTTGCATTTAACTTGCCCACGGCAATTATTGTTATACTTTGCATAATTCCTCGCTATATCAATTTTTTAGCTTGCTTTTATGTGCAATTACACTTGTTTTGTTTATAATAAACAAAATTACAACACATAAAAACTTACGTATTTTCAAATATTTTAGCAAAACATATTTTTGCTAAAAATATATTGTAGGCGACACTTCTTGCCTTTTTGCCGCTTGCACTGTGCAATCTGCGCCCGGCCTTGCACCGCTTGACAAAAGTGATAATTTTAATGTGCTAAGCGCACGCTCCGGAGTGTTATTTTCGCGGCTTATATGGCAGAGCACAAATTTTTCGCACCCCTTTTGCATAAGCTTAACTATTGTGTCGGCGCAATCGTCGTTGCAAAGGTGTCCGTTTTGTGAGTTAATGCGGCTTTTTAAATAATACGGGTACGGGCCCGACATAAGCATGTCGTAGTCATAATTCGACTCAAGGCTAACAACGTTAGCTCCGCAAAGGCTATCAAAAACTTGCTGAGTCATACAGCCAAGGTCGGTTGCAAGCGCCGCTGTTTTACCTGCCGGCGTTGTCACTCTAAAGCCGTGGCAATCTACCGAGTCATGCTGTGTTTTAAACGCATTTACGCCAAACCCGCCAACGTCTATTTGGTTTTGCCCAACCTCACAAAGTTTTGCCTTGTGGGGCACAAGCTCTTTTTTTAGTAAATATTCAAGCGTTTTTGCACTCGCGTACACCGGCACATCGTTATATTTTAAAAATATGCGCAGCCCCATAATGTGGTCAACGTGCTCATGCGTTACTAAAACCCCCACTAGGTCCTCTGTGGAAAGGCCCATAGACAGTATATCCTTTTTTGTCTTTGTATTGCTTTTGCCCATGTCAATAAGTAAGTATTTTCCGTCTTCGCGCACCATTGTACAGTTGCCCGACGAGCCCGAGTAAAGAGTAGTAAATTCCGCCATTTTTCCCTCTCTTGTATAAAAAAAGCATGCTCTGCTTATTTTACGTCAAAATCCCCGGCAAAAACTTAATTATTGCCGGGGATTTGTATATTATTATTTTTTGCGTAAATACGCAATATTTTATATAGCTTTGCCGCCTATGGACGTGGGCTTGTTCACCCGCTTGATGTCTGCGCCCAAATCTCGCAGTTTTTGCACAATGTCCTCATAGCCGCGCTCAATATGTTCAATTTCGCCTACCTCTGATGTGCCGTTTGCAACCAAAGCTGCCACAACAAGCGCTGCGCCTGCACGCAAATCGGTAGCCTGTACAGGTGCCGACAAAAGCTCCGGCACGCCCTCAATTACAGCAACACGCCCGTCTACTTGTACGTTAGCGCCCATTCTTATAAGCTCGCCAACATACCTAAACCTATTTTCCCAAATGCCCTCTGTCACAATAGACGTACCTTTAGCAAGTGTCATAAGCACCGCCATTAGCGGTTGCATATCTGTAGGAAAGCCAGGATGCGGCATTGTTTTTATGTTAAGCGGCTCAATATCGCCTGTTCTGTACACTCTTATAGAGTCGTCATACTCCTCTACAGTTGCGCCGGCTTTTTCAAGCTTTGAGGTAATGGGCTCTAAGTGTTTTGGTATAACATTTTTTATAAGCACGTTGCCGCCTGTCATTGCAGCCGCAACCATGTATGTGCCGGCTTCTATTTGGTCCGGTATAATACCGTACGTACAGCCGTGCATTTTTTTTGTGCCTCTTATTTTAATTACGTCTGTGCCCGCACCCCTTACGTCTGCACCCATTGTGTTTAAAAAGTTTGCAACGTCTACAATATGCGGCTCTTTTGCCACGTTTTCAAGCACAGTTAGGCCCTCTACACGCACTGCCGCAAACATTGCATTAATAGTTGCGCCAACGCTCACTGTGTCAAAAAACACCTCGTTGCCCGCAAGTTTTCCGTCTGCCTCAACGTGTATCATGCCGTACTCAACCGAATCTTTTGCGCCAAGAGACGAAAAGGCTTTTAAGTGTTGATCTATTGGACGAACACCCAAGTTACAGCCGCCGGGCATTGCAACAGTGGCACAATTAAACCTGCCGAGAAGTGCGCCTAAAAAGTAATACGATGCTCGCATCTGTTGCGAGAGCTCGCTCGGCACAGAAGTTAAGCTTATATGTGTTGTGTCAATTTCTATAGTTGACTTATCAATACGGCGCACGGATGCACCCATTGCTATAAGTATATCAATAGAAACATTTACATCGCTTATCCCGGGCAAATTTTCAATAATACATTTGCCCTCTGCCAAAATAGTGGCCGGCAATATAGCCACCGCCGCATTTTTGGCACCGCTGATAGTAACCTCGCCCACAAGCGGATTCCCACCGTTTATTATGAATTTCTCCAATTACACTTGCTCCTTTTTTAGGCTTGTTTAAACCTTGCAAATTAAGGCAAAGCCGTAAGCGGCCAACCTACATAATGTAAAAAAGCCGCTACCTTACTGCTATATATACAACACAAAAATACACAAACACTACAAGTACTATTTTAATATAGTATTGTACCGTTTTTATATAAGTATACTTTTATATGTCGATGTTAAAAATTTCGTCAGAGTGCCTTAGCACAAGTAAAAACAAAAAATGACAAAACTCTACAACTACATAATTATACACCATTTACAATAAAAATAAAAGCGTTTTTTTTAAATAAATGCTTTTTTGTCTATCTGCACATATTTTTTAATCAATCAAGCGACAAAAGGCAATCATCTATTATATTTTGCGGCAACAAAGACGCCATATCCTGCGGAAACTTTGCCGAAACCTCAATTTTTGTTGTAATCTGCCGAGTTAATCCATTCGCCCCATCGGTTTTATTGCCGCACGTGCACTGAGAGACAACTCTCGCGCCATACACTTTTTCAATGTCGTCAAATATAATTTTGCCGCAGTGCAGTGCATGCCTATTTATTAAACCCAAACTGCCGCCGTACAAGTCATCGCCCGCAAGCGGATGACCTATGTGAGAAAAATGCACGCGTATTTGGTGCGTGCGCCCTGTTATGGGCACAGCCTTTACAAGGGATAAGCCATTGCCTTGCCACAAAGTAGTATACGATGTAACGCTGTTTTTTCCGCTATCGGTAACACATCGCTCAATGTAAGAGCCCTCTTTTGCGCCTATTGGTAAATTAATTTCTCCACAATTTTGCGTATAGCCTTGCACTATTGCAAAGTACTCTTTTTTTACATTTTGGGCCAGTAGCGGTGCGGCGTACTCATTTAGCGCACAAAGCACAAGCCCACTTGTATTTCTGTCTATGCGGTTAATCGGCCTAAACGGCTCACACTCCTGCCTTTTGTGCATTATATTATAAAACGCATTTGCAAGCGTGCCGTCTTTATAGCCTAGCGTCGGGTGCACTGTAAGCCCTGCGCACTTATTTAAAACCATGGCATGCACGTCTTCAAATGCAATTTGTGCCGGTATGTCTTGCGCTAGCCTTTCGTGTAAGTTCGGCGGTGGCAGACTAAAACTTATCTCTTGCCCCGTCTTTACTCTCTCGTTTGTCCGAATAGGCTCTTTACCGCAGTAAAAGCCACCATGCGTTTTAATCGAGCGCATTAAAGATTGTGAAACTCCCCTTGAGCGCAAAAAATTGCGCAAAAAAATATCATTTTCTTGTTCCCAAGCGGTAAAGCTAAGCTCCAATTTATGCACCTCCTTTTTTACGCACCCAACATATTATTTATACGAATAGTTATATTTAATAAATATATTACAATTATTAATGCGGCACCTTGACAGGCGCCGCATATAAAAAACATTTTTACTATTATTAAACCGGCACAATACTACTTTTTAGCAGAAATAAACGCCTTAAAAGCTTTGTACGTCATGTAAACGTCTAATTTTGCCACTAGCTCAAACGGTGCGTGCATGCTAAGTGTCGGCACACCTACATCAACAACGTCAATGTTTCTGTTTGCCACATACTTTGCAACAGTGCCGCCGCCACCTTGATCAACCTTGCCAAGCTCGCCCGTTTGCCACTGTATTTCTGCCTTGTCAAAAATAGAGGCAACGTATGCAACCATCTCAGAGTTAGCATCGTTAGTGCCCGATTTACCACGTGAGCCTGTATATTTTGTAAGCACAACACCGTGGTTAAACTTAGCGCAGTTTCTCTTTTCAACAACGTCGGGGAATGTCGGGTCAAATGCGGCATTTACGTCAGCAGATAGGCATTTTGTGCCCTCTAGCATTGTTAAATAGTCTGCCGATTGTGTCTTGCACAGCCTTTGTAAAAAGTGGAAAAGGTAATCGCTCTGCATGCCTGTTGCGCCGTCAGAGCCTACTTCTTCCTTGTCTGCCATTACACAAACTGTTGTAAATTCGGGCTCTTTCACCTCAATTTCTGCCACTAGAGATGTGTATGCACAAACCCTGTCGTCGTGGCCGTATGCACCTATAATGCCCCTGTCAAAACCTACGTCAGACGCCTTAAATGCAGGCACTGCTTCAATCTCAGCGCTTATAAAATCCCTCTCTGTAATGCCGTACTTCTCGTTTAAAATTTGTAGTGTGTACAATTTTACGCCTTGTTTTACACTGTCGTCCATAAATGGTATAGAGCCCACAAGGATATTTAACTCCTCGCCTTTTAGCCCCTCGCCAAGTGTGCGCCTGCTCTGCTCTGCCGCAAGGTGAGGTAGTAAATCTGTAACACAGAATACAGGGTCGCCTTTTTGCTCGCCTATATTAATTTCTACTGTTGTGCCGTCTGTTTTGTGTACAACACCCTGAAGTGACAGCGGAGTTGCGCCCCACTGATACTTGCGGATGCCGCCATAATAATGTGTTTTAAACAAAGACAGCTCCATATCCTCATAAAGAGGGTTGGCCTTTAGGTCTAGCCTCGGCGAGTCGATGTGAGAGATAGTCATCCTCACCCCGTCCTCAATATTTTTTTTGCCAATTGTGGCACAAATTATGTACTTGCCCCTGTTTACTGCATAAATTTTGTCGCCTGTTTTGTAACTTTTGTTTTTGTCAAACTCTTTATACCCTGCCTTTTTAGCTCGGCGCAATACCTCTGCACAAGCTAGTCGCTCTGTTTTTGAGCTATCTAAAAACAGTTTGTAATCCTCACAAAAATCAAACGCCTTTTTTTGTACGTTTTTTACTTTGTGCGCTGTATGTGTCGTTGAGTATGTAAGCTTTTTTTCAAGCTCTTTTGCCGTTACTTTTGCCTTTTCTTTTGTCGCTTCTTTTTTCATAAAATGTCTCCGTTTCTGCTGTAGTTGCACTATTTTTAGCACAATACAATATTATATCATTATTACTAAATGCAAAATACACGTTATTTTGCTAATTTACAGCATTAACCCTCTTAAATTTAAGCCGGGTTATTTTTATACCACTCGTAATTATTTTCAATTTTATACACATAGTTGTTCATTTGCTCGTATGGAAAAACGGATAAGACTATCCCGTCGGATGAGTACTCCTCGTACGTAAGCAAATCGTCGACAAGGCCTATGCCGCTGTGGTATGCCGCGGCGGATGTCGCAATGTCTCCCGAGTAACGCTCAAGGCAATACGACATCAAATAAGTGCCAAACCTTATATTCGTCTCGGGGTCAAACAAGTCCTCGAAAACAAGGTCCTCATCTCGTGCAATTTTCGATTTTATCCAGTCAAAAGTAATCTCTGTAATCTGCATTAGTCCATATGCGTCGGCCTCGCTCACTGCATCTTTGTCAAAGCCGCTCTCTGTGTTAATCACGGCAA